>JBBQRM010000094.1:0-8883 GCA_038214855.1 Rhodobacterales bacterium
GATCCGAGAGATCGAAGAACCCCATCTGTGCCATGCATCACCCCTCGCACCGGTCCGCATCGATTCTATCACCGCAAGCAGCAAGCGGCAATTTTTCGAGGTGCCCCTGAGTCCAACCCTTAAAGACGTTGGAGAAAAATCCGCGAATTTACCCGTTGTTCACTTTCTCGCACGCTCAGCCGGCGTCGCGGGCGGTGAGGCGGAAGGCCGCGCCGGGGTGGGTGAGGTTCACACGCGTCACCGCCGCGGCGCCTTTCCAGGTGGTGCGGGCGATCACGAAGACCGGGGCGCCGGGGGCGATCTCGAGCAGCCGGGCCTCGGTCGGGGTGGCGGCGGCGGCGCTCAGGCGGTGCTCGGCGCGGGTGAAGGGGACGGTTGCGACCAGCCAGTCGTTGGGACCGTCGGTGCGGAAGCTCTGGTCGGCCGCGTGGGGGACGGCGGCGAGGTTGATCCAGCGGTCCTCGATCTGGTGCGGCCGGCCGTCGGCGCTGTGCAGGCACGTGAGGTGGAGCGCGGAATCGGGGCCGAAGAGGGCGGCGATCCCGCGCGGCGGGGGTGCGACGCGGCGCAGCAGGCGGCGGTAGCCGTAGGCGCGCCCCGAGCCTTCGATCTCGGCGCGGATGCGCGGGATGCGCAGCAGCACCTCGCGCGCACGGAGGTGGACCACGTTCGAGCCGGCGCGGCGGCGGCGCTCGACGAGGCCATCGCGCACCAGCGCCCCCATCGCGCGGGCGACGGTGGGACGGGTGCAGGCGAATTCCTGCGCCAGGGCGGCTTCGGTCGGGATCGAGGCGCCGGGTGGCCAGGCGCCGGTCTCAATGCGGCTGCGCAGCGCGCCCTCGATCTCGCGGTACTTCGGCATCCTAGAGACGCGGGGCGAGGTCGGACAGGACGGCGCGCCAGGCCGCCTCGATGGCGGGGCGGGCGATATGGCGTCCGTCGCGCACGATCCAGCGGCCGGCGGACCAGACTTCGCGTACGGCATCCGCGCCCGCAAAGATCCAGCCGTCGAGGATCTGGTCGTCGTCGAGCGCCACCAGCGTCGGGTGGTCGAGGTCGAGCGCCACGAGATCGGCCCAGAGGCCCTTGGCAAGCGCACCGGTCTCGCGCCCCAGCGCCTGCGCCCCGCCGGTCAGAGCGCGCGTGTAGAGCGTGGCGCCGGTGGAGGCTTGGGTGCCGGCGAGGACGTTGCGGGCGCGGTGGGAGAGGCGTTGGGCGTATTCGAGCTGGCAGAGCTCGGGGCCGAGGCCGATGCGGATGTTGCTGTCGGTGCCGATCCCGAAGCGGCCGGAGGCCTCCAGATAGCGCGCGGCATCGAAGATGCCGTCGCCGAGGTTCGCCTCGGTGATCGGGCAGAGGCCCGCGACCGCGCCGGAGGCGGCGAGTGCCCGCGTCTCGCCCTGCGTCATCTGCGTCGCATGGATCAGGCACCAGCGCGGGTCGAGGCCGATCTCCTCGGCGAGATAAGCGACGGGGCGGAGGTCGAGCCAGGCCTCGATTTGCGCGACCTCTTCGGTCTGCTCGGCAGCATGGATGTGCATCGGTCCATCGGGCAGGGCGGCGAGGAGCGCGCGCAGCTGATCCGGCGTCGTGGCGCGCAGCGAATGCGGGGCGGCGCCGATCCGGGCGTCGGGGAGAGGCGACAGGTCGCAGGCGTCGCGCAGCGCGAGGTAGCGGTCGAGATCGCAGCCGAAGCGGCGCTGGCCGCCCTCGAGCGGCGCGGCCCCCGCGCCGCCGTGGCTGTAGAGCACCGGCAGGAGCGTGAGGCCGATGCCGGCGCTCTGCGCGGCGGCCACGATCCGGTCGGCGAGCTCGGGCAGATGCGCGTAGGGCGCCCCACCGGGCTGGTGGTGGAGGTAGTGGAACTCGGCGACCGAGGCGAAGCCCGCCTCGCACATCTCGGCAAAGGCGAAGGCGGCGATTGCCTCGACGTGCTCCGGCGTCAGCGCCTCAAGGAAGGCGTACATCAGCCGCCGCCACGTCCAGAAGCTGTCCGGCGAGGGGCCGCGGCGCTCGGTCATGCCGGCCATCGCGCGCTGGAACGTGTGGCTGTGCAGGTTAGCGCCGGCGGGGACCAGCGCCCGGCGGGTCAGGCGGGTGTCGGAGGGCTCGGCAGCGGCGCCGAGCGTAACGGTCCCGATGCGGCCGTTCCGGAGGCCGAGGCGAACGTCGCGGCGCCAGCCGTCGGGGGTGAGCGCGAGGGGGGCGAAGAGGGTCTGGTCGGGCAAGGGGAGGGTCCGCGGTCGGATTGACGGAAGGTTAATATGCATTTACAAATGATGGGCGTCAAGCGATCCAAATTTATGAGCCACCGCGTGGAAGAGACCGACTTCGTTCTGGAAAACCTGACCGTCGCGACGATGCTCGACGGCTACGGGATGATCGGGGATGCCGCGGTCGCGGTGCGGGACGGACGGATCGCCTGGGTCGGGCCAAGGGCGGCGCTGCCGCAGGCGGAGGGCGCGCGGCGCGACCTCGGCGGGCGGCTGGTGACGCCGGCCCCGATCGACTGCCACACGCATATCGTCCATGCCGGCGACCGGGCGCGCGAGTTCGAGATGCGGCTCGAGGGCGCGAGCTATGCCGAGATCGCCCGGGCTGGTGGCGGCATCGTCTCGACGGTGACGGCGACGCGGGAAGCGGACGAGGCGGCGCTGCTTGAGGCGAGCCTGCCGCGGGTCGATGCGCTGATCGCCGAGGGGGTGGCGACACTGGAGGTGAAGTCGGGCTACGGTCTCGACGTCGAGACCGAGCTGCGGATGCTGCGGGTGGCGCGGCGGATCGCCGAGCTGCGGCCGGTGCGGGTGCGCACGAGCTTTCTCGGCGCCCATGCGGTGCCGGCGGAGTTCGCGGGCGATGCGGACGGGTATATCGAGCGCGTCTGCCTGCCGGCGCTGCGGGCGGCGGCGGCGGCGGGGCTGGTCGATGCGGTCGACGGGTTCTGCGAGGGGATCGCCTTCTCGCCTGAACAGATCGCGCGCGTCTTCGATGCGGCGCGCGCGTTGGGGTTGCCGGTGAAGCTGCATGCCGAGCAGCTGTCGGACCTCGGGGGGGCGCGGCTCGCGGCAGAGCGCGGGGCGTTGTCGGCGGATCACCTGGAGTACCTCGGCGCGGACGGCGTCGCGGCGATGGCCGCGGCGGGAACGGTGGCGGTGCTGCTGCCCGGGGCGTTCTACACCTTGCGCGAGACGCAGGCGCCGCCCGTGGCGGCGCTGCGGGCAGCGGGCGTGCCGATCGCGCTCGCGAGCGACTGCAATCCCGGTTCCTCGCCGATGGCCTCGGTGCTGATGGCGGCGAACATGGGCTGCACGCTCTTTGGGCTGACGCCGGAGGAGGCGCTGGGCGGGATGACGCGGGTGGCGGCCCGCGCGCTGGGGCTCGCGGATTGCGGCGTGCTGGCGGCCGGGCTGCGCGCCGATCTCGCGGTTTGGGACGTAGGCCATCCGCGCGAGCTCGCCTACCGGATCGGGTTCAATCCGCTGCATGCGCGCATCTTCGCGGGGGCGGGGTGATCCGGCTGGTGCCCGGCGCAGCCACGCTCGCGGAGCTGCGCGCGGTCTGGCAAGGGGCGGAGGTGGGGCTCGATCCCGCCTGCCGCGAGGGAGTGGAGGCGGCGGCGGCACGGGTGGCCGCGGCGGTGGCGGGCACGGCGGCGGTCTATGGGGTGAACACCGGCTTCGGCAAGCTCGCGAGCGTCAAGATCGAGCCCGCCGACGCGGCGGCCCTGCAGCGCAACCTGATCCGTTCGCATTGCGCGGGCGTGGGCGAGGCCGCGCCGGGAGCGATCGTGCGGCTGATGATGGCGCTGAAGCTGCTGTCGCTCGGCCGCGGCGCCTCGGGGGTGCGCTGGGCGCTGATGGAGCTGATGGCGGCGATGCTCGCCAAGGGCGTGGTGCCGGTGGTGCCGGTGCAGGGGTCGGTCGGGGCAAGCGGCGATCTGGCGCCGCTCGCGCACATGGCCGCGGTGATGATCGGCGAGGGCGCGGCGGAGGTGGGCGGCCGAGTGCTGCCCGGGGGCGAGGCGCTGGCGCAGGCGGGGCTCGAGCCCCTGGCGCTGGGGCCGAAGGAGGGGCTGGCGCTGATCAACGGCACGCAATTCTCGACGGCCTGGGCGCTGGCGGGGCTGTTCGGGGCCTGGGATGCGGCGCGCGCGGCGCTGGTGACGGCGGCGCTCTCGACGGACGCGGTCATGGGCTCGGACGCGCCTCTCGATGCGCGCATCCACGCGCTGCGCGGCCACCGCGGCCAGATCGAGGCGGCGGCGGCGATGCGCGCGATGCTCGACGGCTCCGCGATCCGCGAGAGCCACCGCGAGGCCGACGCCCGCGTGCAGGATCCCTATTGCATCCGCTGCCAGGCGCAGGTGACGGGGGCGGCGATGGACCTGCTGCGCGGGGCGGCGGCGACGCTCCAGATCGAGGCAAACGCGGCCACCGACAATCCGCTGGTGCTGGAGGACGCGATCGTGTCGGGTGGCAACTTCCACGCGGAACCGGTTGCGTTCGCGGCGGATATCGTGGCGCTCGCCGTGGCGGAGATCGGCGCGATCGCGCAGCGGCGCGTGGCGCTGATGGTCGATCCGGTGCTGAGCCACGACCTGCCGCCGTTCCTGACAACGAGCCCGGGGCTGAACTCGGGCTTCATGATCGCGGAGGTGACGAGTGCGGCGCTGATGAGCGAGAACAAGCATCTGGCGACGCCTTGCTCGACGGATTCGACGCCGACCTCGGCCAATCAGGAGGACCACGTGTCGATGTCGGCGCATGGGGCGCGCAGGCTCGCGCCGATGGTCGCGAACCTCGAGCGCATCTTGGGGATCGAGGCTCTGTGCGCGGCGCAGGGGATCGGGTTTCGCGCGCCGCTCGTGACGAGCGCGCCGCTGCGCGCGGTGCTGGCACGGCTGCGGGCCGAGGTGCCGGCGCTGGCGGAGGACCGGGCGATGACGCCCGACCTCGAAGCGGCAGCGGAGCTGGTACGGGAGGGTGCGCTGGTGGAGGCCGTGGGAGAGACGCTGCCGGAGCTCGGCCCGTGACCCCGGTCGAGGTGCTCCGCGGCAAGAGGCCGGTGATCCTCGGCCTGCCGCATACCGGCACCTGGCTTCCCGCGGAGGTGCTTGCCCGGCTCAACGCGCGGGGGCGCGCGCTTGCCGACACCGACTGGCACGTGAACCGGCTCTACGACGGGCTCTTGCCCGGGGCGACGACGGTGCGCGCGACCTTTCACCGCTATCTGATCGACGCGAACCGCGGGCCCGACGACGAAAGCCTGTATCCGGGGCGGAACACCACCGGGCTCTGCCCGCTGACCGACTTCGACGGGGCGCCGATCTGGACCGAGCCGCCGGATGCGGCCGAGATCGCCGCGCGCACCGCGGCCTTCCATGCGCCCTACCACGCGGCGCTGGCGGCGGAGGTCGTGCGGGTGCGGGCGCTTCATGGGGGGGCGGTGCTCTACGACTGCCACTCGATCCGCGGGCGTATCCCGTTCCTGTTCGAGGGGCGGCTGCCGGATCTCTGCATCGGCACGAATGACGGCACGACCTGCGCGCCGGAGGTCGAGGCGGCGGTGCGGAATGTCTGTGCGCAGGCCGAAGGCTACACGCATGTGCTCAACGGCCGCTTCAAGGGCGGCTGGACAACGCGGCACTACGGACGTCCGATGCAGGGCGTGCATGCGATCCAGATGGAGCTGGCGCAGGCGACGTATATGGACGAGGCGCCGCCCTGGAACTGGGTGGAAGACCGCGCCGAACGGCTGCGCCCGTATCTCGCCCGGATCCTCGAGGCGCTGGCGCGCCTCGCCCCCATGCTCAGGAGCGCCTGATGTCCGATCCTCGCCGCAACGCCCGCATCGTCACGCCGCCGACGGGGACCGAGATCAGCGCGCGCAGCTGGCAGACCGAGGCTCCGCTTCGGATGCTGATGAACAACCTCAGCCCCGAGGTGGCGGAGAATCCGCACGAGCTGGTCGTCTATGGTGGCATCGGGCGGGCGGCGCGGACCTGGGAGGATTTCGACCGGATCGTGGCGGCCCTGCGCGAGCTCGAGGGCGACGAGACGCTGCTGGTGCAGTCGGGCAAGCCGGTGGGGGTGTTCCGGACGCATGCGGACGCGCCGCGCGTGCTGATCGCCAACTCGAACCTCGTGCCGCATTGGGCGACCTGGGCGCATTTCAACGAATTGGACCGCAAGGGTCTGATGATGTACGGCCAGATGACGGCCGGGTCCTGGATCTACATCGGCACCCAGGGCATCGTTCAGGGTACCTTCGAGACCTTCGTGGAGGCGGGGCGCCAGCACTACGGTGGCGACCTGAAGGGGCGTTGGATCCTGACAGCGGGGCTCGGGGGGATGGGCGGCGCGCAGCCGCTCGCGGCGGTGATGGCGGGGGCCTGCTGTCTCGCGGTCGAGTGCAACCCCGAGAGCATCGCTTTCCGGCTGCGCACCCGCTATCTCGACGAGCGGGCGGAGACGCTCGACGAGGCGCTGGCGATGATCCAGAACTGGACCGCGGCGGGGGAGGCGCGGTCGGTGGGGCTCATCGGCAACGCGGCCGACGTGTTCCCGGAGCTTGTGACCCGCGGGGTGCGGCCGGACATCGTCTCCGACCAGACCAGCGCCCACGACCCGGTGAACGGCTATCTGCCGCAGGGCTGGAGCCTCGGGGAGTGGCGGGCGCGGCGGGAGAGCGAGCCCGCGGCGGTCGAGGCGGCGGCGCGGACGTCGATGAAGGTCCATGTCGCGGCGATGGTGGATTTCTGGAACGCGGGCGTTCCTACGCTCGACTACGGCAACAACATCCGGCAGATGGCGAAGGAGGAGGGTCTGGCGGAGGCCTTCGCCTTTCCGGGCTTCGTGCCGGCCTATATCCGGCCGCTGTTCTGTCGCGGGATCGGGCCGTTCCGCTGGGTGGCGCTGTCGGGCGACCCGGAGGACATCTGGCGCACCGACGCGAAGGTGAAGGAGGTCATCCCCGACGACCCGCACCTGCACGCCTGGCTCGACATGGCCCGCGAGCGGATCGCGTTCCAGGGGCTGCCCGCGCGGATCTGCTGGGTCGGGCTGGGGCAGCGGCACCGGCTGGGGCTCGCGTTCAACGAGATGGTGCGCACCGGCGAGCTGAAGGCGCCGGTGGTGATCGGGCGGGATCATCTGGACGCAGGCTCGGTCGCGAGCCCGAACCGGGAGACCGAGGCGATGCGCGACGGCAGCGATGCCGTCTCGGACTGGCCGCTGCTCAACGCGCTGCTGAACTGCGCCTCCGGGGCCACATGGGTCTCGATCCACCACGGCGGCGGGGTGGGGATGGGGTTCTCGCAGCATGCGGGCATGGTGATCTGCTGCGACGGCACGCCGGAGGCCGATGCGAGAATCGCGCGGGTCCTGTGGAACGACCCGGCGACGGGGGTGATGCGACACGCCGATGCGGGCTATCCGGAGGCGCTGGACTGTGCGCGGGAGATGGGCCTGCGGCTGCCGGGGATTCTCGGGCGTGGAGCGTGAAATCCGGGGCGTTTCGCGGTGCAACAGGTTGATGGCCTTGGGATTCAAATTTGTTATACCAACCTGCACTGACCATCACCCATGGGTCCATTCCCGCATTCCGACGGACATGATCTTCCAAGGGCGGTCGATTAGGTTGTTCCAAGCTTCGCAGCAGAGGGCCACGAGGTCCTCACAGGACTTGAAGACGCGGTTCGAGAGCCAGTTGTCGCGGGTAAACTGCCAGATGTTCTCGACCGGGGGTCGTGTCTCGAATGTGGTGGAAATTCCTCGGCGGCGTGCTCCGTGAGAGAAGCGCGCGAGGGCCGCCTCGAGCGGCCGCGCGCAGGGTGGCGTCGTAGCCGCCGATTACCTCGAAGACGACCCGCTCGCCGCCGCGCAGGCAGTCGGCCGCGAAAGCCTGCGCCGCGGCGGGGGTATTCCCGACCCGGCGCGGGCCTTGGTCGGAATGGTAGACATCGAGCCAGTTCATGCTGACGTCGACACCGACGAAGCGTTGCTGCATCATGGTCCTTGTCCTGTTCTGCGGGGTCCGGGAAACGGCCCCAATCAACCGTTCGGGATCGACGCGAAGAGCGGGCGGCTCCCAGGCCGGTGGACGGGGTCACGATCCCCAGGAGCCTCACGGGATGCCGTCCGCAACCCCAAACTAACACGATCCGCGTAGACAGGAGCCTCGCTTTTCCGGTCCGGGCAAGCGCGGCCCGCAGGAATCACCCGGAGTCTGTCTGACGCACTCCCTCCGACGCCCCGCGCGCCGCGGCGCAGGTCCGTTCCCGAGCGACTCCCAAATCCTTGCCATGTGGTTAACGCCCCGGAATTACTCCAGCAATATCAATAGCCTGCGAATCTGCTCAACCTTGAGCAGGGGCCGGACCAACGCCGTACGACCCGCGTCCGAGGCCCGGTCAGGGTCGGTCGGGATCGCGGGTCCAGGGGCGGTCGCGGTTGCGCGAGCGGGCGCCTTCGATCGCGAGGCCGCGGTCGCGGATGCGGATGGCGAGCGCCCCCTCGTCGCGCAGCATCGACGCCCCGATGAACAGGCACCGCCCCGCCGGCCGCTCGCGCCAGTTCGGTGCCAGCAGGATCGCCGCCGTCTCGCACTCGCGCCGTGCCTGCGGCCCCGGTGTCTTCGAGCCGACATAGACGAAGGGCCCCAGCCCCGCGACCTCCATCGCCGCCCGCCCGCGCGCCCGCTGCATCGGCGCCCGCTCAAAAGCCGCCTCCTGCCCCGCCCCGTCGCCGTCGTTCTGCATCCAGGCCTCGGCCGCGAACCCGTTGCCCCGCGCGGTGTTCAGCACCCGCCCCGCGTCGGTCCGGATGCCGAAGAGCCGCCCGTCGTCGCTGATCAGGATGTCCGGCCGCTCCGGCTGCGTCCAGA
>JBBQRM010000095.1:0-8847 GCA_038214855.1 Rhodobacterales bacterium
GACTCCGCGCCCCGGATCCCGCCGCCGTGCGCGACTGGCTGCGCGCCGAGGTCGCGCGCAACAGATAGCGCCATATCCCGCCGACCCGCATCCCCGACGGCGCAAACGCCGCCGTCCGTTTATGCGAATAGATCGCAACAAGCTTCCCGTTGTATATCAATGGTTTGCTTATAGTTTCAAGTTGGACACCGGCTCGGAGCGCCGGCCTCACCCGAAAGCGTCGGGCTCCGCCGCCTTCCGCTGCGCCACGAAATCCCCCAGCGCCTCGGCGATGCCCGCGTCGAGGGCCGGCGCCTCGTATTCGCGCAGCATCCGTCGCATGCGGGTGTTGGCGAGCTGCATCGTGTCGTGCCCTCCATCCTCGACCCAGGTCTCGAAGGGGCGATAGTCGAGCAGCTCGCTGCGCCAGAAGGCGGACTTGAAGTTCGCCTGTGTATGCTCGCAGCCGAGGTAATGGCCACCCGGTCCGACCTCGGCGATCGCCCCCATCGCCTGGCCGTTTTCGCTCAGATCGACGCCCGCAGCGATCGAATGCAGCACCCCGAGCTGGTCCGCGTCCATCACGAATTTCTCGAAGCACGAGACGAGCCCGCCCTCCAGCCAGCCGCAGGCGTGGAGCATGAAGTTGACCCCGCCGAGCAGCGCCGCCTGCAGCGTGTTCGCGCTCTCGTAGCCTGCCTGGGCGTCGGGGAGCTTCGAGCCGCACAGCCCACCACCCGAGCGGAACGGCAGGTTCAGCCTGCGCGCAAGCTGGCCCGCGCCGAACAGGATCTTGCTCGCCTCCGGCGTCCCGAAAGTGGGCGCTCCGGAGTTCATGTCGATCGAAGTCACGAACGCGCCGAAGATCGCGGGCGCGCCGGGGTTGATCAGCTGGGTATAAGCGATTCCGGTCATCGCTTCGGCCAGGACCTGTGTGAGCGTGCCCGCGACCGAGACCGGAGCCATCGCCCCGCCGACGATAAAGGGCGAAACGATCACCCCCTGCCCCGCCCGCGCGTAGACCTCGAGCGCGCCCATCATCGTCGCATCGAAGGCGAGCGGCGAATTGATGTTGATCAGGCTCGTCATGTAGCAGTTCGGCCCGACGTTCCCGGCCCCGAACAGGAGCCTGCACATCTCCACCGAGTCCGCGGCGCGCCCCGGTTCGGTGACCGAGCCCATGAACGGCTTGTCGCTGAACGTCATATGCGCGAGCAGCATGTCCAGATGCCGCTTGTTCACCGCAATGTCGGTCGGCTCGCAGACGGTTCCGCCCGAATGGTGCAGCCACTTCGACATGTAGCCCAGCCGCACCAGGTCCTGGAAATCCGCGATCGTCGCATAGCGCCGCCCGCCCTCCATGTCCCGCACGAAGGGCGGACCATAGACCGGCGCCAGCACGAGGTTGCGGCCGCCGATCACAACATCGCGCTCTGGATTGCGGGCATGCTGGATATATGACGCCGGCACCGTCGCGCAGAGAGCCCTCGCGAGCCCCCGCGGCAGGTGCACGCGCGTTCCCCGAACGTCTGCACCCGCCGCGCGCCACAGCGCGAGCGCCTCAGGATTATCGGCGAAGGTGACGCCGATCTCCTCGAGCACGCGCTCGGCATTGGCTTCGATCAGCGCGAGCCCCTCCTCGTCGAGGATCTCGTAGTTCGGGATGCGCCGCCGGATGTAGGGCACAGCCTCGATACGAGGCGCCGTGCGCTCGGCGCGCCGAGCGGCGCCGC
Source organism: Rhodobacterales bacterium (assembly GCA_038214855.1). Lineage (GTDB taxonomy): Bacteria > Pseudomonadota > Alphaproteobacteria > Rhodobacterales > Rhodobacteraceae > Amaricoccus. The sequence goes on from JBBQRM010000095.1 coordinate 1,713, forward strand.
CGCCCGAACGGCGATGCCGGGGCGCCTCGCGCGCGTCGACATGGGTTTGGGTCATCGTTGCCTCCCGTTCCGTAGGGAAACACTAGTGCCCGGGCCGGCAAGGACTTCCGCGGATTGCGCCGCCGCATGAGCCGTCCGCGACACGGCGCGCACTCTTGCGCGGCTCTTCGCCCGGCCCTAAGCGTGCCGTCATGACCGTTCCCGCACACCAACGCCTGCTCGTCGTCGATTTCGGCTCGCAGGTCACGCAGCTGATCGCACGGCGCCTGCGCGAGGCGCGGATCTATTGTGAGATCCACCCCTACCAGAATGTCGATGCGGCTTTCCTCGCGCGCTTCGCACCACAGGCGGTGATCCTCTCCGGCGGCCCCGCCAGCGTCACCGATCCGAGCAGTCCGCGCGCGCCGCAGGAGGTCTTCGAGCTCGGCGTGCCGGTGCTCGGCATCTGCTATGGCCAGCAGCTGATGATGGCAGCCCTCGGCGGTACGGTCGAAGCGGGCCATCACGCCGAGTTCGGTCGCGCCTTCGTCACGCCCGCCGTCGAGAGCCCGCATCCGCTGTTCCTCGGCCTCTTCGCCGCGGGTCGGGAGGAGGTCTGGATGAGTCACGGCGACCGCGTCTCGGCGCTCGCGCCCGGGTTTGAGGCGATCGCCACCTCCCCCGGCGCCCCCTTCGCCGTCGTGGCCGACACAGCACGGCGCCTATACGCCGTGCAGTTCCATCCGGAGGTCCACCACACCGTCAACGGCGCGCGGCTCCTGAAGAACTTCACCGATCTCGCAGGCTTTACCGGTGACTGGACCATGGCAGTTTACAAGGACCAGGCGGTCGCGGCGATCCGGGAGCAGGTAGGTTCCGCCCGCGTCATCTGTGGCCTCTCCGGCGGGGTGGACAGCTCGGTGGCCGCCGTCCTGATCCACCAGGCCATCGGCGAGCAACTCACCTGCGTCTTCGTGGACACCGGCTTGATGCGCCAGAACGAGGCGACCGAGGTGGTGAGACTCTTCCGTGACCACTACAACATCCCGCTTGTCCACGCCGACGAGAGCGACCTTTTCCTCGACGCGCTCGCCGGCGTCAGCGACCCCGAATCGAAACGCAAGACCATCGGACGGCTCTTCATCGAAGTCTTCGAAAAGCATGCAGGCGCCGCAGGCGACGCCACCTTCCTTGCCCAGGGCACGCTCTACCCCGACGTGATCGAAAGCGTCAGCTTTACCGGCGGTCCTTCGGTCACGATCAAGAGCCACCACAACGTTGGCGGCCTTCCCGAGACGATGAACCTCCAGCTTATCGAGCCGCTGCGCGAACTCTTCAAGGACGAGGTGCGCGCTTTGGGCCGGGAGCTCGGATTGCCCGCCAGCTTCGTCGGCCGCCACCCGTTCCCCGGCCCCGGCCTCGCCATCCGCTGCCCCGGCGAGATCACGCGCGAGAAGCTCGAGATCCTTCGCCGCATCGACGCCGTCTATCTCGACCAGATCCGCCGCCATGGCCTCTACGACGCGATCTGGCAAGCCTTCGCGGTCCTCCTGCCGGTACGCAGCGTCGGCGTGATGGGCGACGGCCGCACCTACGATTTCGTCTGCGCCCTGCGCGCCGTGACCTCAGTCGATGGGATGACCGCCGACTACTTCCCGTTCGAGCACATCTTTTTGTCGGAAACTGCAACTCGGATCATCAACGAGGTCCGCGGTATCAACCGCGTCACCTACGACATCACCTCGAAACCACCCGGGACAATCGAGTGGGAATGATACCCAGCTCTCGGACACGATCGACGGCTATCGGAATTCAGTCAGCAGGCACCTGATCTAAGATGCGAATTCCTCGGATTCTTTCTCTGTCTATCGCTGCGCAGCAAATCCAGTTGACGGATCGGCTGGCGGCTCAGTCATCGAAGACATTTGCGCCAGAAGTGCGCGAGCGCGCCGTCCGCATGGTGCTGGAGCACGAGGGTGAGCACGCGTCGCAATAGGCTGCGATCTGCTCGATCGCAGCGAAGTTCGGGTGCAGCGGGCGAAACGCTGCGCAAATGGGTCCGACAGGCGGAGCGGGACGAAGTGTGGGCCGGTTCAACAATCGCAGGCTGCTCGAGCCGATCGGAAACATTCCGCCTGCCGAAGCCGAAGACCGATTCTACGCTCAGCTTGAGGACGCGATGATCGCAGCATAGGACTCAACCGAAACAGCCGCCGGCAGACCCGGAGCGGTTCAAACCGCTCTTGCCAGCGCCACACGCAGGTCTTGGATTAGCCAGTCTCGGTCGTCATCGCCGAGGTGCCCGCGCCCTCGTCGCTCAGAAGGATGATCCGCGCCCGGTACTGATCAGGGTTTGCTGTCCGAGGCTGTTCAAGCCTGTGCACGTCCCTCTGCTAACACCGATCAGTACAGCGTCCCGTACGATTGTGTAGGTTTGCGGTGTCGGCAGCGACCGGTCGAAAGGCTCAGATTGCATGCGAGCACACATCGCGACGCCGAATACTCCCACCCCGCCCGGTGGCATCGTACATTCCGTCCGCGGCGCGGTTGTGGATGTCGTATTTGCAGAAACCGAGCTGCCACAGATCAATTTCGCATTGGTCGTGGAGTGGGATCGCCCGGGGCCCCTCATCCTCGAGGTCCACAGCCATCTGGATCTGACCACCGTGCGCGCCGTGGCGTTCCAGTCCACGGCAGGGCTTGCGCGCGGGGTCGCGGTCCGAGCGACCGGCGGACCCGTCACGGTCCCTGTGGGAAAGGCGGTTCTCGGGCGGCTTCTGGACGTCGTCGGCGATCCTCGGGACAACGGACCGGCTCTGCCGGAGGATACGCCGCGCCGGCCGATCCATGCCAGCCCGCCGGCTCTCGGGTCACAGACCCGCACCACCGAAGTGTTCGAGACCGGCATCAAAGTGATCGACCTGCTGACGCCTCTGGCGCAGGGCGGCAAGGCCGCGATGTTCGGCGGCGCCGGGGTTGGGAAGACCGTCCTGGTGATGGAGCTGATCCGTGCCATGGTCGAGAATTACGAAGGCATCTCGGTCTTTGCCGGTGTCGGTGAGAGGTCGCGCGAGGGACACGAGCTTCTGACCGAGATGCGCGGCTCCGGGGTTCTGGAACGCACCGTGCTGGTCTATGGCCAGATGAACGAGCCGCCCGGCGCCCGCTGGCGGGCGCCGCTCACCGCGCTGACGATCTCGGAATACTTCCGGGATCAGAAACACAAGAACGTGCTCCTGCTGATGGACAACGTGTTCCGCTTCGTCCAGGCGGGCGCGGAAGTCTCGAGCCTTCTAGGCCGCCTGCCTTCGCGCGTGGGCTATCAGCCGACGCTGGCGACAGAGGTCGCGGGCTTGCAGGAACGGATCGCGTCGGTGGCCGGCTCCGCCGTGACCGCGATTCAGGCAGTCTACGTCCCCGCCGATGATTTCACCGACCCCGCCGTCACCACGATCTCCAGCCACATGGATTGCGTCATCGTGCTGTCGCGCGCGCAGGCGGCCGAGGGGTTCTATCCGGCGATCGACCCGCTGGCCTCGTCCTCGATGCTGCTCGATCCGCTGGTCGTCGGGGCCGAGCACTACGAGACGGCCGAGGCCGTCCGTCAGGCACTGGCGCGATTTAGGGAGCTGACCGACATCATCTCGCTCCTGGGGGTCGAGGAACTGGGGGCTGCCGACCGGCAGATCGTCAAGCGCGCGCGGCGGTTGCAGCGGTTTCTGACCCAGCCCTTCATGGTGACCGAGGCCTTTACCGGCACGCCCGGGGCCAGCGTCCCGCTGACCGACACGCTGACCGGGTGCCGCGCCATATTGAACGGCGAGGCCGACGACTGGTCGGAAGGCTCTCTCTACATGGTGGGCACCCTGGAGGATGCGCGTGCCAAGGAATCCAAGGCCAAGGGCTCGGACACCGCCGAGGACGCGGCGTGAGGCTCAGGATCGTGACCCCCCTGGCAGTCGTGGTGGACGAGGACGTCGATGGCCTTCGCGCCGAGGATGCCAGCGGCAGCTTCGGCATCCAGCCCGGTCACGCACCGTTCCTGACGGCGCTCGCGATCTCGATCGTCAGCTGGCGAAAGGCGGACGTGACGCGGTTCTGCGCCGTGCGCGGCGGGATGCTGACCGTGAGCGGCGGCGCCACCGTCGACGTCGCTACGCGAGAGGCCGTGGCAGGGAACGATCTCGCCACGCTCGATGCCGAGGTGCTGGCGCGGTTCCAGGCCGACGCGGATGCGGAACGGGTCGACCACGTGGAGACCGTCCAACTGCAGATGAACGCCATCCGGCGCATGGTCAGCCGGCTCGGGACCGGCGCGGACGCGGGCGAATTCCGGTGACGCCCCCGCCCGATCCCGAGGAGGATCCGCTGATCCGCGAAACCCGCCTGCGCCGCGATCGGCGGGACCGATGGCTGCGCGAGGGCGACATGTCCGTCGGCCGCCGCCTCGCCCAGATCGGCGTGCTGGGCTGGATCTTCGTGGGGCCGACCCTTGCCGGCCTGTTCTTCGGCCGCTGGCTCGATGGGCGCCTTGGCTCCGGCATCTTCTGGACCGGCCCGTTCATGGTGCTGGGGCTCTGCCTCGGCGGCTGGACCGCCTGGAAATGGATGAACGCGCGATGACCTTGCTGTCCGATCTCCCCCCGCTCCTGACGACGCCAGTCTGTTTTCTTGGCGGGCTCGCCCTTGGACATATCTACTTCCGGGCGCTGCGCGAGACGACAGATCTGATCGTCAGCCAGGGACGCCCTGTCCTTGCGCTCGCCCTGACGCTGGGGCGGCTGGCGCTGCTCTGGGCGGGGCTCTATCTCGCCGTGAGCGCCGGCGGCCTCGCGCTCCTGGCTGCGCTGGCAGGGATCCTCTGCGCCAAGGCCCTTCTCCTGCGCCGGATACGGAGGGCCGAGGTATGAACTCCCCCCTCGACTCCGTCACCCTGTTCCAGCTCGGGCCGGTGCCGATCACGCAGGCCGTGCTCACCACATGGGCGATCATGACGGTGCTGGTGTTGGGGTCGGTCCTGCTGACCCGAAGACTGGAGCTCAGCCCGGGTAAGCGGCAGGCCGCGCTGGAACTGATCGTCGACACGATGGACACCCAGATCCGCGAGACGACCGGGGCGGAGCCCGCGCCCTATCGCGGCTTCATCGGCACATTGTTCCTGTTCATCCTGGTGGCGAACTGGACGTCGCTTGTCCCGGGGCTCGAGCCTCCGACGGCGCAACTCGAAACCGACGCGGCCCTTGCCGTCCTCGTCTTCCTGTCGGTGGTCTGGTTCGGCGTGCGCGGCAACGGTGTCGGCGGTTATCTGAAATCTTTCGCCGCGCCCAACCCGGTGATGATCCCGCTCAACATGCTCGAAAGCGTCACCCGCGTCTTTTCCATGTTCGTTCGCCTGTTCGGCAACGTGATGAGCGGCGTCTTCGTCATCGGCATCGTCGCCTCTCTCGCGGGACTTCTGGTGCCGATCCCGCTGATGGCGCTCGATCTGCTGACTGGGCTGGTGCAGGCCTACATCTTCGCGGTGCTGGCAATGGTCTTCATTTCTGCCACGGTCGAGGACGGTCAGCCGGAGACGACAGAGGACGCCCCGGCCACATCCCTACAGAAAAAGGATCCCTGATGGATTATGCTCCTCTTGCCAGTATCTTCTGTGCCGCGTTCGCCGTGGCCTTCGGCTCCATCGGCCCCGCCCTTGCCGAGGGCCGGGCGGTCGCCGCCGCGATGGATGCCATCGCGCGCCAGCCCGAGGCGGCGAACACGATCTCACGGACGCTCTTCGTCGGCCTCGCGATGATCGAAACGACGGCAATCTACTGTCTGGTGATCGCGCTCCTGCTGCTCTTCGCCAACCCGCTGCTGGCCTGACCCCGTGACGATCGACTTCTGGGGAGTGGGGTTGCAGGCGGTCAACGTCCTGATCCTGGTCTGGCTTCTCTCGCGGCTGTTCTGGCGCCCGGTCGCGGCGGCGATCGTCACGCGCCGGGACGCGGCGCGGACACTGCTGAGCGACGCCAGCACGGCACAGGCCAGGGCCGATGCGGCGCTTGCCGAGGTCGCGACGGCCCGTGCTGGTATCGCGACAGAGCGCACGGCGGTGCTGGCCGAGGCGGCGACACAGGCGGACGCCGCATCGAAGGCCGCGCTGGCTGAAGCCCGCGACAAGGCGGACAAGCTCGTCGCGGTGGCCGAGGCCGCCAGCGCGCGCGACGCCGACGCTGCGCGCGCCGATACGGCCGCCAGGTCCGCGGAGCTTGCCGTGGACATCGCCCGCAAGCTGCTGGCACGGCTGCCCACCGACGACGTTCAGGCCAGATTCCTCGATCTGCTGATCGCGGCCATCAGACAGCTGCCTCCGCAGGACAGGGCGACGCTTACCGGGACGGCGGGCGGCATCGACCTGGTCAGCCCCGGCGAACTGAGAGCCTCGGAGAAGGCGAAGATCACCGAAGCCGTCCAGCAGGCGCTTGGCGGCACGGCTGCATTGAATTTCGTGAGCGACCCGGACCTGATCGCCGGGGTCGAGATGCGCACGGCGCATTTCGTGGTGCACAACAGCTGGCAGTCGGATCTCGACGATATCCTCAAGGACATGAAGCATGCCGCGTGACGCCCCCGACTGGCTCGCCGCCGCACGGGAGAGCGTCGGGCGCACCACTCTGGGGCCGCGCGCCGAGAGCCGGGGCCGGGTCGAGGAGATCGGCGACGGCGTGGCGATGATCTCCGGGCTGCGTGACGTGCGGCTGGACGAGGTGCTGCGGTTCGCGGGCGGTGAGGTCGGCTTTGCCCGGGTGCTCGACCCCGACCTGATCGGCTGCGTCCTGCTGGACGCCGCGACCAATGTGGAGGCCGGCGATGCGGTTTTCGGCACCGGCGAGGTCGTCAACGTGCCGGTCGGTGAAGCGCTGCTGGGTCGCGTCGTCGATCCGCTGGGCCGCCCGCTCGATGACGAGGGACCGGTGGAGACAAGGACGCACCTGCCGATCGAGCGCCCCGCCCCCTCGATCATCGAGCGCGATCTCGTGACCGAGCCGGTGCAGACCGGGATCGTCGCGGTGGACACGCTGTTCGCGCTCGGGCGCGGCCAGCGCGAGCTGATCGTCGGCGACCATTCCACCGGCAAGACGACGCTGGCGATCGATGCGCTGATCGCGCAGCG
>JBBQRM010000096.1:0-8787 GCA_038214855.1 Rhodobacterales bacterium
GGGCGGCATGGCCCGCGCAGACCGGCTCGCCAAGGCGCGCGAGGTGCTCGGAACGGTCAACCTCGCCGACTGGGCCGACAAGCGCGTTTCCGAGCTCTCGGGCGGCATGCAGCAGCGCGTCGGCCTCGCCCGCGCCTTCGCCACCGACGCCGAGATCCTTCTGATGGACGAGCCCTTCTCCGCGCTCGACCCGCTGATCCGCGCCCGGCTCCAGGACGAGCTGCTGGAGCTGCAGGCGCGCCTGCACTGCACCATCGTCTTCGTCAGCCACGACCTCGAGGAGGCGGTCAAGCTCGGCACCACCATCACCATCCTCGAGGGCGGCCGCCTGATCCAGACCGGCCGCCCCGAGGAGATCGTGCTCTCCCCCGCCACCGCTTACGTCGAGGCCTTCGTCGCCCACCTCAATCCCCTGAGCGTCCTGCGCGCCGCCGACGTGATGACCCCCGCCACCCTCCCCGCCGACCCCGCCCGCACGATCGCCCCCAACACGCCGCTACGCGACCTGCTCCCCCTCTTCGCCGCGGCGCCGAGTCCCGTCTGGGTCGGCGAGGGCGGCACGATCCGCGGCGAGATCATCCCCGGTGCGGTCTTCTCCGCCCTCGCGCGACGCGGCTGAGCGCGCGATCGGTGAAACCTGGCTATTGCATCCGTGCATCCCGCACTTCGACAATGGCCTAGAGCGCCGCTAGATGAAGGCAGGTCCCGCCTATGGACGACCCCCGCTTTGGCTTCGACCCGTACCACGTCCTGCTCGTGACGCTCGGCGCGAGCCTGCTGATGGCCTATTGGTTGCCGCGACTGATCTTCAGGCGTCCCCCGGCGGTCACCGCTCTCCTGATGGCGTTTGGAATGGGGGGCTCGCTGCTCTTTCCCGACATATTCGCGGGCATCGATCCGACCGTGAATCCGGGCCTGTGGGAGATCGCCGCCGAGATCGTCGTCATCGTGGTCCTGTTCGCGACCGGCCTGCGGATCGACGACCTCGGCAGCGTCAGGCTCTGGCGGCCGACAGTGGGCCTGCTCGTCGTCACGATGCCGCTCACGATTGCGGCCGTGGCCCTCCTGGGCTGGACCATGGCCGGAATGACGGTCGGCGGCGCAGTTCTGCTCGGTGCCGTCCTCGCTCCGACTGATCCGGTTCTGGCGGGCGACGTCCAGGTCGGCCCGCCGCTGGAAGGCAAGGAGCACCCGGTTCGCTTCGCACTGACGACCGAGGCGGGACTGAACGACGGCTTGGCCTTCCCCTTCGTGTACCTGGCCCTGCACATCGCGGCCGGCGACTTCGATCTCGCGGGCTTGGGCGCCTGGGTTGTGTGGGACGTGCTCTACCGGATCGGCGTGGGCGCGGCGCTCGGAGCGGCAATAGGCTGGATCCTCGGCCGGATACTCTTCGCGGTGCCCGCGTGGAACACCCTCGCGAGGAGCGGTCCGGGCGTCCTCGCCCTGGCCGGAGTATTTCTCTGCTACGGCCTCGTTGAGCTTACCGAAGGATATGGCTTCATCGCCGCTTTCGTGGCGGGGCTCGTCGTCCGCAGAGCGGAGGCAAATCACCGGTTTCACCAGCGCCTGCATCAGTTCAGCGAGGCCATCGAGAACGCGATCACCGCGATCCTGCTCGTTCTGCTGGGGGCCGTCATGCCGGCGCTCTGGCCGCATCTGGATTGGCGACACGCTGTCATCGGGTTCGGGCTGATACTGGTGATCCGTCCGCTCGCCGGCGTGCTGGGACTTCTCTGGACCGACCACAACCCGCGCGAGCGGGCGGTGATCGCCGCGTATGGTGTCCGCGGCATAGGGTCGATCTACTATCTCGGCTATGCCTCCACGCATATCGAGTTCCACGACGAAGACGCGATCTGGGCGCTTGTCGTCTTCACGATCTTTGCATCCACCGTCCTTCACGGCCTGACATCGCATCAGGCCATCCGCCTGCTCGGGGAAGATCAACCGGAAGACGGGGATGTGCCGTAAGGCCGTCCGTCGAGTTCTGAGATCGCCCACCGTCCCCCGCACCTGATAGGGCCTATCCGCCTGAGCGGCGCGAGACGCCTAACAAGCGGTAAAATCGTCGGATTTTTTCCAATGATTTCAAAGCCATTCTGCATGTCGCACGGTGCGACATCCCGGTTTCATTCCCCGCGCCCGGTCACTCCGCCGGCCGCGGCCGCCCCTTGAACTTGCGGATCTCCCCCGACCGCAGCCGCGAGAGATACGAGTGCAGCTCCCGCTTCACGATACCCATCAGGAGATAGAGTGCGATGATGTTGACCACCGCCATCGCGAAGATCATCGCATCCGAGAAATCGATCACCGCCCCGAGCTGCGCCGCCGCTCCGATCACCACGAAGATGCAGAAGATCACCTTGAACACCAGCTCCCGCGTCCGCCCTTCGCCGAAGAGATAAGTCCAGGCCTTGAGCCCGTAATACGACCACGAGATCATCGTCGAGAAGGCAAACAGCAGCACCGCGATCGCGAGCACGAACGGAAACCAGCCGATCCCCTCCGCAAACGCCGCCGAGGTAAGCTCCACGCCCGACAGCCCGCCCTCGGTCGCGATCCGCCCCTCCTGGACCACGTAGAGCCCTGTGGCCGGATCGACGGCCAACACGCCGGAGATGGTGATCACCAGCGCCGTCATCGTGCAGATCACCACCGTGTCGATGAACGGCTCGAGCAGCGAGACCACGCCCTCGGTGATCGGCTCCTTGGTCCTGACCGCCGAATGGGCGATCGCCGCCGACCCCACGCCCGCCTCGTTGGAGAAGGCCGCGCGCCTGAAACCCTGGATCAGCGCGCCCACGAAACCGCCCGCAACTCCCAGCCCGGTGAAGGCGCCGTCGAATATCTGCCCGAAGGCCCAGCCGATCCGGTCGTAGTTCATCAGGATCACGATCAGCGCCGCGCCCACGTAGAGCAGCCCCATGAACGGCACGATCTTCTCGGTGACGTTCGCGATCGACTTGATGCCGCCGATGATCACCGAGAAGACGATGGCCGCGAGGATCACCCCGGTGATCCAGCCGCGGCCGGCGAGAAAGCTGTCCGCGCCGCCGGTGATGTTGACGAGCTGGGCATGCGCCTGGTTCGCCTGGAACATGTTGCCGCCGCCCAGAGACCCGCCGATGCAGAAGATCGAGAACAGCACCGCCATGATCCGCCCGCCGCCGATTCCGCGCTCGGCAAAGCCCTTGATCATGTAGTACATCGGCCCGCCCGAGACGGTGCCGTCGGGATATTCGTTGCGGTACTTTACCCCCAACGTGCATTCTGTGAACTTCGAGGCCATACCCAGCAGGCCCGCAAGGATCATCCAGAAGGTCGCGCCCGGTCCGCCGATTCCGACCGCCACCGCGACGCCGGCGATGTTGCCGAGCCCCACCGTCCCCGACAGCGCCGTTGCGAGCGCCTGGAAGTGGCTCACCTCGCCGGCATCGTGCGGATCGGAATAATCGCCCTTCACCAGGCTGATCGCATGGCCGAAGGCGCGGAACTGGATGAAGCCGAAGTAGAAGGTGAAGACCGTCGCGCCCACCACCAGCCACAGCACGATCCACGGGAAGCCGATGAAGGGCAGGTCGGCGAAGATCAGGCTGACGAACCAGCCGGTGGAGGCGGCAAAGATGTCGTTCACCTGTTGATCGAAGCTCACGGCCTCCTGCGCCCGCGCGAGCTGCGGGACCACCATCATCAGCGCCGCCCCGAGAAGTGTCGTGATCCGTCGCATCGGCCTGCCCCCGTTGATGTCCTCGGCGCTGATCATCATGGAATGATTGTGACCGGCACGCTCGCCGAGGCGATCAGCCGCCCCGAGACCCCGCCGAACAGCCGCTCGCGCAGGTTACGTTCGCCGGTGCGCCCGACGATGATCTGGGCGGCCCCGTATTCTATGGCGATCTCCTCGAGTATCTGCGCGGCGTCGCCGTGCCGCACCAGCGGCGTCGAATGGAACCCTTCGGCCTCGAGGCCCCTCGACGCCGGGCTGAGCACGTGCTCCCGCGCCTGGTCTATCTCCTCCTCGCGGCGCTTATGGCGCTGCGCTAGCTCCTCGGGGGTATGGAACGAATAGGGCGTCCACTCGATGATGTAGACGAGCAGCAACTCGCAGTCGCCAATCAGCCGCGCCAGCCGCTTGGCATAAGCCAGCGACTTCTCTCCCTGCGTCGAGCCGTCGAGCCCGACCACGATCCTCGTCATATCCTGCCCCTCGGCAATTATGACGCAATCGTGACCGATGACCGCTCACTATACAACAAAATATTAACAGCCCCACCCGCGAAGGTGGAAAGGTATCCTTTGATAGACGGATATGTCAGCGGCGGGATGGATGCTCCCGCCGGGCCACGATGCGAACTGGCACCCGCCGCCGCACCGGCCGTTGCATCCAAATGGTGCTAGCCACAATCAGCGGCACGAGCCCCGCCAGAGCAAACGTGAGATACCCGGCTGTCATTTCGTCCTCCCTGAGGCGTCCTGTCCAGAGCCTGCGCGCCGGAACTTAACGCATCGTAAATGGCCGCAACGGCCCTTCGAAGGGATCAATGTCACGCCGGCGTCGAAGGTTCCAAGCAAGCGGAATTCAAGGACCAATTGTCTCCCTAGTCCGGCGCCAGCATGTATCCCGCGCCGCGGACGGTCTGGAGATAGCGCGGCGCGCGCGGATCCGTCTCGATCTTGCGGCGCAACCGGGTGATCTGCACGTCCACCGCGCGCTCCTGGGCCTGGGCGTCGCCGCCGCCGAGGTCCTCGACCAGCTCGGTCCGGCTGATCGGCTCGTGGGCGCGGGTGGCGAAGATGCGCATCAGCATCGCCTCGGTCGCCGTCAGCCGGATCAGGTCGCGCCCGCGCCACAGCTCGCCGCGTGTCACGTCGTAGCGCACGGCGCCGAGCTGGACGGTGCGGGGCGGCTCGGCCTTGCCCGCGGGCTTCGGCACCCGGCGCAGGATCGCGGTGATCCTCAGCAGCAGCTCGCGCGGCTCGAAGGGCTTGGCGAGGTAATCGTCCGCCCCGGCCTCGAGCCCGGCGATCCGGTCACCGGCCTCGCCGCGCGCCGTCAGGAGCAGGATCGGCACCGCCGTCTCCTCCCGCAGGCTCGCGGTCAGCGCGATCCCGTCCTCGCCAGGCAGCATCACGTCGAGCACGATGATGTCGAACTCGAGCCCTTCGAGCAGGTTGCGCGCGTGCTGCGCGTCGCGCGCGGTGCTGACCCAGAAGCCGTTGCGCGCAAGAAACTTCTGGAGCAGCGCGCGCAGCCGCGCGTCGTCATCCACCACCAGCACATGCGCCTCCGGCGTGGTCATGGCCGGGTTGGATCCATCCAGCCCAGAACCCGATCGCGCAGGTCGGCGTCGATCATCTGCTCGAGCACCTGGCGAAACCCCTGCACCGCATCGGGTCCGGCGTTGGAAAAAGCGGTGCGCATCCGCCTCCGCTGCGCCGCCGAAAGCTCCTGCTCCAGCGCCCGGCCCTTCTCCGTAAGGTGCAGGTTGCGCTGGCGGCGGTCGGTGCGGCCGACGCGGCTCTCGACCAGCCCGTCCTCGACGAGCTGGCGCAGCACGCGGTTCAGGCTCTGCTTGGTGACGCCGAGGATCACCAGAAGGTCGCTGACCATCAGGCCGGGGCGGCGGTTGATAAAATGGATCGCGCGGTGATGCGCCCGCCCATACTGCCGATCCGCCAGCAGCCGGTCCGGATCGGCGGTAAAGCCGCGATAGGCGAAGAACATCAGCTCGATCCCCTGGCGCAGCTGGTCGTCGGTCAGGAACAGGAGCTGCTCGCTGCGCGTCGCGCCCTTCGAATAGCCGCTCTGGCCCATGCCGCCTCCCGATCTCGCTTCGCCGAAGTTTATGTCAGTCGTGTTGACATTCCAAGCCCTCGATGTTAGCGGGATCCGGATCCCTGCGAAACAAACTGTCGCCGGGACGGATCGGCTTGCAACGAGCGGAAAGCGGGGCGCGGAGATGGCGGGGGCATACGACGACCGGGACGGAGTCATCTGGATGGACGGCGTCTTCGTGCCGTGGCGTGAGGCCAAGGTGCACGTGCTGACCCATGCGTTGCATTATGCAAGCTCGGTCTTCGAGGGCGAGCGCGCCTATGGCGGCACGATCTTCAAGAGCGCCGAGCATACGCGGCGGCTGCTCGCCTCCTGCGACTACATGGACATCCCCCATCCCTACAGCTTCGACGAGATCGAGGCGGCCAAGCGCGCCTCACTCGCCCGCAGCGGCCTCGCCAACGCCTATGTGCGGCCGCTGGTCTGGCGCGGCTCGGGCGAGGACATGGGGGTCGCTTCTGCCCGCAACCCGGTGCACATGGCGATCGCGGTCTGGGAGTGGGGCGCCTACTACGGCGACGCCAAGATGGCAGGGGCAAGGCTCGACATCTCGGCCTGGAAGCGACCGTCGCCAGAGACCATCCCCTCCTTCGCCAAGGCCTCCGGCCTCTACATGATCTGCACCATGTCCAAACACGCGGCCGAGGCCAAGGGCTGTTCGGACGCGATCATGATGGACTGGCGCGGCTATGTCGCCGAGGCGACGGGGGCGAATGTGTTCTTCGTGAAGGACGGCGCGGTGCACACCCCCCTGCCCGATGCGTTTCTCAACGGCATCACCCGCCAGACGGTGATCGAAATGCTGCACGCCCGCGGCGTGAAGGTGATCGAGCGCCATATCGAGCCGGCCGAGATGGAGGGGTTCGAGCAGTGCTGGCTCACCGGGACCGCCGCCGAGGTGACGCCGGTCGGGCAGATCGGCGAGTATCGCTTCGAGGTGGGCGCGCTCACCCGCGCCATCGCGGGCGACTACGAGAAGGTGGTGCGCGGTCAGTTCGCCGCCGCCTGAGGATCGGGCACCGCCCTATGGACGGGCGGCTTCCGCCGACTTGCGCAACATTGGGGTGTTGCACCGTGCAACATGTCGCCGCCCGTTGAAAACAATGGGAAAAAATCAGCGTTTTTACATTTTGTTAGGAAATGCCACGCCCGGCCGCGACCGGACGGGGCGCTCCGTCAGGCGGAGGGATCGCGCTTCTTCGGCTCCCAGACCTTCTTGTTGGTGAAGTAGAGCAGCACGCTCAACACCACCAGGAACAGGACCGCCGTCAGACCCGTCGCCTTGCGCGCCATCATCTTTGGCTCGGCCGTCCACATCAGGAACGCCGAGACGTCGCGGGCGATCTGCTCCGGGGTGGCTTCCGTGCCGTCGGCATAGGTGACGTCGTCGCCATAAAGCACCGGCGCCATCGCCATCCAGCCGCCGAAGGCGGTGTTCTCGTAGAGGATGACCCCCGCCTCCTCCTTCTCCTCGCCGGTGAAACCCAGCAGCATCGAGGCGATGTATTCGGGCCCGCCCATGCCATGCAGGATCTGGTTTATCCCCAGACCCGCCGGCCCTTCGAAGCCGGCGCGCGCCTTGGCCATCAGGCTGAGGTCGGGCGCGTTCTCCAAGTTCGAGGGCGGGAAATGATCCGGCGGGTTCGCGGGACGCATCTCGCCCGTCTCCGCGTCCATGACCTCCCACATCGCCGCAAAGGCGCGCACCTGCTCGTCTTCGAGATGCGGCCCCCCCTCATCGCCGAGCGAGCGGAAGGCCACGTATTTCAGACCGTGGCAGGCCGAGCAGATCTCAGTGTAGACCTGCAACCCGCGCTGGAGCTGCGCCTGGTCGAAGGCGCCGAAGGGCCCCTCGAAGGGAAAGGCGAAATCGGTGATGTGACGCTCTTCGGCGGCCTGGGCGCCGCCCATCGGCGCGAGACCGAACACGGCCACCACGAGGCCGGGGAGGATCGTCTGTCTGAACATCGCGTCTGGTCCTCGTCTGCGGTCGCTTCCCCCGGTGCGCCCCGAAGGGCGCTTCCGTGGCGCCGGTCTCATTCTGCGGGCTTCGGCGTCACGCCGCGGCTCTGCGTCTTCGAGCCGTAATGGTGCGCGAAATCCGCCTCGATGGTCTCGGGCCGCGCCCGCGGCCGCTCGATGATCCCCAGCAGCGGCAGGATCACCAGGAAGAACAGGAACCAGTAGAGCGTCGCGAGCTGGCTGATGATCACATAGGGCTGCTCCGGCGGCCGCGACCCGCACCACATCAGCAGCACGAAATCCACCACCACCAGCGCGAAGGCCACCTGGAACATCGGCCGGTAGCGCCCGGAGCGGACCCGGCTGGTGTCGAGCCAGGGAACCAGCGCCAGAACGACGAGCGAGCCGAACATCGCGATCACGCCGCCGAGCTTGGAGTCGATGAACAGGATGTCGAAGGTGATGGCGCGCAGGATCGCGTAGAACGGCAGGAAGTACCATTCGGGCACGATATGAGCAGGCGTTACGAGCGGGTTGGCCGGCACGTAGTTGTCCGGATGGCCGAGGAAGTTCGGCATGAACCCCACGATCAGCGCGAAGAACACCAGGATGAACACCAGCGCGAACAGGTCCTTGATCACGAAATAGGGCCAGAACGGCACGGTGTCGGCCTCGGCCTCGCGCTTGGAGCCGCGGCGGACCTCGACGCCGGTCGGGTTGTTGTTGCCGGTGGTGTGGAAAGCCCAGACGTGCAGGATCACCAGCCCCGCGATCACGAAGGGGAAGAGATAGTGCAGGCTGAAGAACCGCGTCAACGTCGCATTGTCCACCGCCGGCCCGCCGAGCAGCCAGGTCTGCAGCCCCTCGCCGATCAGCGGGATCGCCCCGAACAGCCCGGTGATCACTGTCGCGCCCCAGAACGACATCTGCCCCCAGGGCAGGACGTAGCCCATGAAGGCGGTCGCCATCATCAGCAGGTAGATCAG
>JBBQRM010000097.1:0-8779 GCA_038214855.1 Rhodobacterales bacterium
GCTGCACCGCTCGATCATGCTGCGCAGCCGGGTGATTGCGAGCCTGCGCGCGCGGATGACCGGGCAGGGGTTCACCGAGTTCCAGACGCCGATCCTGACCGCATCCTCCCCCGAAGGGGCGCGGGATTTCCTGGTGCCCTCGCGTCTGCATCCGGGGAAGTTCTACGCGCTGCCGCAGGCGCCCCAGCAGTTCAAGCAGCTGATCATGGTCGCGGGCTTCGACCGGTATTTCCAGATAGCACCCTGCTTTCGCGACGAGGATCCGCGGGCGGACCGGAGCCCCGGCGAGTTCTATCAGCTCGACATGGAGATGAGCTTCGCGACGCAGGAGGACGTCTTTGGCGTGATCGAGCCGGTGATGCGCGGGGTCTTCGAGGAGTTCGGGGGCGGGCGCCCGGTGACGCAGGACTTCCCGCGGATCGCCTACCGGGACGCGATGCGGCTCTACGGGACCGACAAGCCGGACCTGCGCAACCCGATCGAGATGCAGGTGGTGAGCGAGCACTTCCGCGGCTCGGGGTTCAGGATCTTCGCGGGGCTGCTGGAGCAGGCGGGAGCCGAGATCCGCGCGATCCCCGCGAAGGGCGGCGGGTCGCGCAAGTTCTGCGACCGGATGAACGCCTTCGCCCAGGGCGAGGGCCTGCCGGGGATGGGGTATATCTTCTGGCGCGAAGGAAGTGGCAGTAGCGGCGTGAACGACATAGTTCGTGAGGTGTTCAGCAGTGGTGTTGACCTTGCGCGTCTCACTGAAGAGGCACTTGCGGCAGCCGCGCCGGAGGAGAGAAAGCGCGAGGGAGTTGCGAAGATCACAGCCGCTCTTGGTAAGGATGATCGTGCAGAAGCCGAGTTCCTGTTAAGCGCCTATTTTTCGGATTTTGAGGCGGCCGGTCCGCTTGCTAAGAATATTGGACCCGAGCGGACCGAAGCAATACGCCAGCAGCTCGGCCTCAAGGCGGGAGATGCGGCGTTCTTTCTCGGCGGCAAGCCCGCCGACTTCGAGGCGGTGGCGGGGCGGGCGCGCGACGTGATCGGGCGCGAGCTGGGGCTGACGGAGGAGGGGCGGTTCGACTTCGCCTGGATCGTCGATTTTCCGATGTACGAGCGGGATGCCGAGACGGGGGCGCTCGACTTCAGCCACAATCCGTTCTCGATGCCGCAGGGGGGGCTGGAGGCGCTGGAGGCGGGCGATCCGCTCGAGGTGCTGGGGTATCAGTACGACATCGTCTGCAACGGGGTGGAGCTGAGCTCGGGGGCGGTCAGGAACCATCGACCGGAGGTGATGTACAGGGCGTTCGAGATCGTCGGGCGGGACCGGGAGTTCGTGGACGCGCATTTCGGGGGGATGCTGTCGGCGTTTCGATATGGGGCGCCGCCGCATGCGGGGATAGCACCGGGGATCGACCGGATTGTGATGCTGCTGGCGGGGGCCGAGAACATCCGTGAGGTGATCATGTTCCCGATGAACCAGCGGGCCGAGGATCTGATGATGCAGGCGCCCTCGGAGGTCGGGGTCGAGCAGCTGCGCGAGCTGGGGCTGAGGCTGGCGCCGAAGGGGTGAGGCGGGCGGCTTTCACGGCCTTTCACTGTGAAAGGCGACAATGGCCATTGAAATCATTGAATAAATCTGGCCATTTTTACCTTGTGTTAAGAAACGCGCACATTTCGCGGGGCCGCGGGTGAGCGCGCCGCTCGCGGCACTGAGCGCGGCGGGGTTCGACGTGCTGGCGCGCAATCATGCGGAGGCGATCCTGTCGGTGGATTTCCCGCAGGAGACCGCGGAGCTGGTCGCGGCGCTGCGCGAGTTCGCGCTGCCGGTGACCGAGCTGATCGGCAGCGGCGGGGGCGAGGCGCTGTCGACGCAGCGGCTGCGGCGGGGGCTGACGGATCTGGGCTGGAAGAAGCATTGCTTCGAGGTGCGTACGGTCGTCGATGGCGCGATCAAGGAGGCGGTCGGCCACGAGATCGACCACGTCCGGCGCGGCGCGCGCGGCACGCTGGCGCTGGAGATCGAGTGGAACAACAAGGACCCGTTCTTCGACCGGGATCTCGACAACTTCCAGCGGCTGCACGCGCAATCAGTGATCAGCCTGGGGATCATCGTCACGCGCGGGGCGGCGCTGCACGACGGCATGGCCGGGCTGATCGAAGGGTTCCTGCGCGCGGGCGGATTCGCGCGGCCCGACGATCTGGCGCGCTACGGCATGAAGCGGCGCACCGACCGGCAGACCGCGGCCGTCGAGCGGCTGGTCGCCGGGGGTGTGGATTTCGCCGAGGCCTTCGCCAAGACCTTCGTCGCCGACAAATTCGGCGAGGCGGGGACGCATTGGCGCAAGCTGGAACAAAGGGTGCTGCGCGGGGTGGGCAATCCCTGTCCGCTGCTGCTGATCGGGCTGCCACCTAGCGTGGTGCGCGATCACTCCGCCGCGATCTTGCGCGAGGTATAGGCGTAGGTGGCCCAGTCGGGGGCGTAATCCGCCTCGGCCTGATTGCCCCAGGTGGTCCAGCCGGTGCGGGTGCCGCGGCCGAAGAGCTCGAGAAAGGGGCCCCAGGAACAGCCCTCGATCAACTGGTACTGCTCGTCGGGCTTGCGGGAGTGCTCGCGCTTGCGGGTGCCCATCAGGTTCACCTGGCGCCGGCCTGGGGGCAAGGTGCGCACATCGCGGCCGCGAGTGCCGAAGAGCAGGAGCTCGGTGACGTTGCGGAAGTAGAAGCCGACGCCGCGTCCGTCGGAGCCGCCATCCTTGCGGACCTTGTGCCAGACGATGTTGGACTTGTAGGAAAAGCCCCAGGCGGCCAGCACCGCGAGCCCCTCGGGGAGCAGGGCGTTCGGGACCCACAGGTAGCAATGCGCGCGGTCCTCGGCAGCATCGGCGACGGGCAGCGCGCAGATCTCCTCGAGCGTCAGCGTGCCGTAGCGCGTCAGGCGGCGATGTTCGGGGGCGACCTTGCCGGTGCGGTTGATGAAGCGCCAGGGCGGGTCGGCAAGAATCGTGGCGAAGCGGTTGTCCGCGACGAAACCTCGAAGTTCTTGTGCTGCATCCATCGTCACCACCGACATCTAGCCGTGAACCCGCCCACGAGGCAACGCGAACGATACGGGAACATGACGGTGGCGCGCAAGGGCGGAAAGGTGAGGCGGCACCCCGCCACTCTCCCGACCGATCTGTACATCGACAGATCGGTCCGCGCCTGCCTGCCGGTGGGCAGGCGCGTTGCCGCGCCCGCCCCAGTCAGGCGCGGCCCGATTGCGAGGGTCGGATCAAGCTGAACCCCCCTCGCCCTGCGCAGGTTGGCTCCGGGCGACGGACCGGGCGAGGTTCCACCGGAACCTCGCTTATCCGGTCCGGGCAGTGCGACTTCGGTCAGGCCGGCACCGGCTCCGGCTCGGGCGGGGTGCGGCGGCGGCGCTGGAGCATGACGACGAGGGCCAGCAGCAGCAGCGCAGGGATGAACATCCAGTACTTCGACGGGTGTTCCACCGGCTGGAGGACGCGCAGTACCTCCTGGTCCCAGTCGAGCCCGGCGTTCGCGGCGGGGCTGTCGAAGGCGACGTCGTCGATCAGCATCGTCTCGCCCTCGGAGCGGAAGACAAGCCCCGCCGCCTCGAGCCGTTCCTCGCCGGTGGCGGCGTCGCCCATCGGCACGATGGCCACGAACTCGATCGGATCGCCGAGATCGTTCACGCCGGCAACGCGCAGGCGCAGGTCCTCGCCCGGGGGCGTCTCGGCCGCGGCCTGCGCGATCTCGGCAGGGGCGACCTCGGAAAAGGGCGGGAAGATCATGTCCATCCAGAAGCCGGGACGAAAGAGCGTGAAGGCGACGAGCAGGAGGGCGGCGCTCTCGTATAAGCGGCTGCGCGCGAGAAACCAGCCCTGCGTCGCGGCGGCGAAGAGCAGCATGGCGACGGTGGCCACCACGAAGACGAAGATGCCCTGGAACCAGGTGACATCGATCAGCAGCAGCTCGGTGTTGAAGATGAACAGGAACGGCAGCGCCGCGGTGCGCAGGGAGTAGAAGAAGGCGATGACGCCGGTCTTGATCGGATCTCCCCCCGAGACCGCGGCGGCGGCGAAGGAGGCGAGGCCAACGGGTGGCGTCACGTCGGCCATGATCCCGAAGTAGAAGACGAAGAGATGCACGGCGATCAGCGGCACGATCAGGCCGTTCTGCTGGCCGAGGGTGACGATGACGGGCGCGAGCAGCGCCGAGACGACGATGTAGTTCGCGGTCGTCGGAAGGCCCATGCCGAGGATGAGCGACAGGATCGCGGTCAGGAACAGGATCGCGAGGATGTTGCCGCGCGACATGACCTCGACCACGTCGGCGAGTGCGGAGCCGACGCCGGTCTGGCTGACGGCGCCGACGATGATGCCCGCCGTCGCGGTGGCGATGCCGATGCCGATCATGTTGCGCGCGCCCGCCTCGAGCCCCGCGATCAGGTCCCAGAAGCCCTCGGCGAGGTCGGCAGCCATCCGGCTCTCGCCGCGGAAGAGCGCCATCAGCGGCCGCTGGGTGAGCAGGATGAACACCATGAAGGCGGTCGCCCAGAAGGCCGAGAGCCCGGGCGAGAGCCGGTCGATCATCAGCGCCCAGACGAGCACCACCACCGGCAGCAGGTAGTGCAGGCCAGAGCGCACCGTGGGTCCCGGGATCGGCAGCTTGGTCACCGGCGCGTCGGGATCGTCGAGCTTGAGCGGCGCCTCGCGCGACGCGACCCAGAGCAGGGCCACGTAGACCGCCACCAGAAGCGCGAAGACGATGTAGGCGGCCGTCTCGGGGAAGGCGGGACGGATCCAGCCCATCCCGTAGTAGACCGCGAAGGAGAGCGCGCAGATGACCGCGATCGCGAAGGCGATGCCGATGAGCTGGGCGACGAGGGGCTTCGGCTCGACCGACCGCGGTAGGCCGCGCATCCCGGCCTTCATCGCCTCGAGATGCACGATGTAGACGAGTGCTATGTAGGAGATCACCGCCGGCAGGAAGGCGTGCTTGACCACGTCGAAATAGGGGATGCCGACATATTCGACCATCAGGAAGGCGGCAGCACCCATCACCGGGGGCATGATCTGGCCGTTGACCGAGGAGGCGACCTCGACGGCGCCGGCCTTTTCGGCGGAGAAGCCGACCTTCTTCATCAGCGGGATGGTGAAGGTGCCGGTGGTCACCACGTTGGCGATGGAGGAGCCGGAGATGAGCCCGGTCATCGCCGAGGAGACGACGGCGGCCTTGGCCGGGCCGCCGCGCATGTGGCCCATCAGCGAAAAGGCGACCTGGATGAAGTAGTTGCCGGCGCCGGCCTTGTCGAGGAGCGAGCCGAAGAGCACGAAGAGAAACACGAAGGAGGTCGAGACCCCGAGGGCTATGCCGAAGACGCCCTCGGTCGTGATCCATTGATGGTTGATCACCTCGGAGAGCGAATTGCCCTTGTGCGCGATGATCGCGGGCATGTACGGCCCGAGGAAGGTGTAGATCAGGAACACCGAGGCCACGATCATCAGCGCCGGCCCCAGCGCCCGGCGCGTCGCCTCGAGCAGCAGCATCAGCCCCAGGACGCCGACGACGAAATCCTGGAGGATCGGCGCGCCGACGCGGCCCGAGATCGCATTGTAGAAGACGTAGAGATAGAGCGCCGTGCCCGCGCCGAGGATCGCGAGCGCCCATTCCCAGGACGGGATGCGGGTCTTGGGAGAGCCGAGCAGGACCGCCGCGATCACGCCCGCGCCGATCAGCGGGATCCACCAGACCGAGGTGTCGGTCTTGGCGCCGATCATGAAGAGCAGGGTGAGCACGATCGGCACGCCGACCGCGAGGCCGAGCTGGAACGGTGTGCGCGCCGCGGGATAGGCGGCGAAGGCGAGAAAGAGGGCGAAGGCGAGGTGGATCGAGCGGGCCTCGGTGTCGTTGAAGACGCCGAAGCCGAGGATGAAGGGGATCGGCGAGGCGAACCAGAGCTGGAACAGCGACCAGGCCAGCGCCACCAGCAGGATGAAGGTGGCGAGGGGTCCCGACAGGGCGCGGCCGCCGGTGTCGGAGGAGGCGACGAGCTCGTCGATCTGGGCCTGGGTGAGGCCCCCGTGCCCGGCCGCGGCCTGTTCGACCGCAGCGGCCTGCATCTGGTCGTCCTCGTCGCGTCTGGGCATCGGATCACCTCGCGCCGGCCCTCGAGCCTCGCGCGCCCCTCGCTGTCATGGTTGCGGGCCGCGGGGCCCTCCGGGGAAGTGGGCGCGGCCGCGGGGGCCGCGCCGGTCGCGTCGTCAGGAAGCGGGCAGCCAGCCCTGTTCCTGGTAGTAACGTTCGGCGCCGGGATGCAGCGGCGCCGACAGGCCCTCGGTGACCATCGCCTCGGGGGTGAGGTCGGCGAAGGCGGGGTGGAGCTTCTTGAAGCGGTCGAAGTTCTCGAAGACCGTCTTGACCACCGCGTAGACCACGTCGTCCTCGACGTCCGCCGAGGTGATCAGCGTCGCCTTGACGCCGAAGGTCTTCACGTCGTCGGGATTGCCGGTGTACATGCCGCCCGGCACGGTCGCATAGGCGTAGTAGGGGTTCTCCTCGACCAGCTTGTCGATCGCCTCGCCCGTCACCGGGATGATCCGCGAATCGACCGTGGTCGTCGCTTCCTGGATCGAGCCGTTGGGATGGCCGACGGTGTAGATGATCGCATCGACCTTGTTGTCGCCCAGCGCCGCCGATTGTTCGGCGGGCTTGAGCTCGGAGGCGAGCGCGAAATCGTCCATCGTCCAGCCGAGCGCGTCGAGCACGACCTCCATCGTCGCGAGCTGGCCGGAACCCGGGTTGCCGACGTTCACCCGCTTGCCCTTGAGGTCGTCGAAGGTTTCGATGCCGCTGTCGGCGCGCGCGATGACGTTGAACGGCTCGCCGTGCAGCGAGAACACCGAGCGCAGCTTCTCGAAGGGCTTGCCCTCGAACTCCGAGGTGCCGTTGTAGGCGTGGTACTGCCAGTCGGACTGGGCGACGCCCATGTCCATGTCGCCGGCCTTGATCGCGTTGATGTTGGCGATCGATCCGCCGGTGGAGGGGGCGGTGCACTTCAGGTCGGTATCGCGGTTGACCAGCCGGCAAATCGACTGGCCGACGACGAAATAGACGCCGGTCTGGCCGCCGGTGCCGATGGTGATGAACTTCTCCTGCGCCGAGGCGGAGAAGCCGGTGGCGCCGATCGCCGCCGCGAGCCCGGCCGATGCGGCCCAGCCCCTGAGGTTTCGTTTCCAATGGATCATGTCGTGCGTGTCTCCCTGTCACGTCTGGTTCGCGCAAGACGCAAGTCGCGTCCGCGGGCCCGTCGCAGGCCGTCTCGCCCGTGGGGCAAACACGCCGACCCCCCATCGGGGGCGCACGACCAAAGCCAGCCGCCGGCCGGCGCCTGCAGGGGCCGGATAGGAAGAGCCTAGCTGTGAATCAAAGATTGGGCAAGGAAGTCGCCGCACCGCGCCGCTGTCGCGACGCGAGCGTCTGGCGCGCGTTCCGCGCGGCGAGGCGAGACGCGCCCGGCGGCGCGCCGAAGGCTTCAGGCGCGCTTTTCGCGGGTGACCGCGACGTTGCGCCGCTCCACCGAGGTTCCCGCGGCGGTGTAGGTGCGCAGCTGGTCGCGCGCCTCGCGGATGCGAGCGATCTCGGCGTCAGCGGCCTTGATGCCGGCGAGGCTCGCGAGGATCAGCCGGCTGTTGCGCTCGGCCTTGGCTTTCAGCGCCGCGAGAAACTCCTCTGGTGCGTCGGCGTCCTTGGCGAGGAGCTCGTCCACTAGCGTCTCGCGCCGCTCGACCAGCTCACGCAGGCCGCTGAGCGGCCCGTTGAGGATCACCTTGCGCTCGAGATCGAGCAGTTCGAGCACGCGGTCGTATTTCGACATGGGTCGGATGCCTGCCATCATGAGCCGGTAGTCCTTTGCTTGAGGGCCTCGAAGACCTGTTCGGCCAGGCCGATGCCGCCCCTCTCCGACATCAGCTGTGCGTATTCCTGGGTCAGGAAGCTCGAGAACGCCTCCTCGCCCGCCCCGCCGCCGAAGCTCGCGGGCATCTCGTTGAGCCCGGAGCTCTTGAGCATCTCGGCGATGAACGCGGTCTCGAAAGCCTCGGCCGCGGCGCGGGCCTCGGCCTGGGTCTTGTCCACCGGCGCCACAGGCTTGACCGACGTGTCGCGGGGTCTGAGGGCGGACGGGTTCGGCGGCAGTTCCATCTTCGGGGCCTCCGTGCGGGGAGCGTCACGGCCGCGATCAATGCCTGCCCCCGGTAAATAATTCGTAACGCTTTGCGGGCAGAAGGCCGTGGACCGATCCTCGCCAGATGGAGCAGCGATGACCCCGTCGGATCTTGCCGCCGCCGGAGCCCGCGGCACCGCGCGTCGCACCGCCGAGACGCCGCAGCCGCAAGGCCGCGCGGAAGCCGCCACCGCCGAGGCGCCCGAACGCGGGACCGCCGGCGGCCGCGGCTTCGACAGCTTCCTCGCCGAAGGCCCCCGCGCCGAGGCGAAGACGCGGGTCTCGGCCGGTGTCGCGCCCCAGGCCGTCGCGACCGTTCCCGTCGAGGCCGGGGCTGATGCCGCAGTGCCGAGCGATCCCGCCGCCGCCGTCGAGCCGGCGGAGCTCGCGGGCGTAGCGGCGCCCGAGCTTTTCGATGCCAAGCCTCGCGCCGCGTCCAAAGCGGCCGGGGACGCGCCGGCCTTGCCGGACGAGGACATTCCCGCCGTGCCGGCCGAAGCCGTGCCGGCCGCGACGCCACCGGTGACGCGGCGGCCCGCTGCGCCCCAGGTGTCCGCGCCGCAG
>JBBQRM010000098.1:0-8778 GCA_038214855.1 Rhodobacterales bacterium
GCCGGGGGTCGCGTATCCGGACGTGCAGTTCCATTTCCTGCCGCTCGCCGTGCGCTACGACGGACGGGCGGCGGCGACCGGGCATGGGTTCCAGGCGCATGTCGGGCCGATGCGCTCGCGCTCGCGGGGCTACGTGCGGCTTGGCTCCGCCAATCCGGCGGCGGCGCCGTCGATCCTGTTCAACTACATGGACCACGAGGAGGACTGGCACGAGTTCCGCCGCTGCGTGCGGATCGCGCGCGAGATCTTCGCCCAGCCCGCCTTCGCGCCCTTTGCCGGCGCCGAGCTCCAGCCGGGCGAGGCCGTGCGCACCGACGACGAGATCGACGCCTTCGTGCGCGAGGATGCGGAAAGCGCCTACCATCCGTGCGGTACCGCGCGGATGGGGGCGCGCGACGATCTCGGCGCGGTCGTGGACCCGGAGGGAAGGGTGATCGGGGTGGAGGGGCTGCGGGTCGCCGACAGCTCGATCTTTCCGCGGATCACCAACGGCAACCTCAACGCGCCCTCGATGATGGTGGGCGAGAAGATCGCCGATCATATCCTCGGGCGCTGCCTGCCGCGCGACGAGCGGCCGGCATGGTTCAACCCGCGCTGGCGCGAGAGCGACCGGTAGGGGCGCGGTCTAGCCGAGGCGCTCAAACCCTGCTCAAGGTTGAGCAAATCCATGCGGCCTTTAATTTCACGTAGTTACGTGATCCGTTAACCACAGGGAAAGGATTTGCTCATGGCGGCAGTGCCCTTTCCGGACGCGCGCATGATCCGAGGGCGACGGCGAGCGGGTCGCCGAGCCTTGCGGCCCCGTAGGCTGCGGCCTATGTCGGGGCGATGGAGAACCCGCTGCATCGCCTGATCGGACGCGACACCGTCGCCGTCCTGCGCCTGGAGGGCGCGATCGGCGGGGCGGCGCGGCTCGGGGGGCCGGCGCTGAGCGACGCGGGGCTGGCGCCGCTGATCGAGGCGGCGTTCCGGCGGCCGCGGCTGAAGGCGGTGGCGCTCGCGATCAACTCGCCCGGCGGCAGCCCGGCACAGTCGAGCCTGATCGCGGCGCGCATCCGCAGGCTCGCCGACGAGAAACGCATCCCCGTCCATGCCTTCGTCGAGGACGTGGCGGCCTCGGGCGGCTACTGGCTCGCGACCGCCGCCGACCGCATCCATGTGGACGCGAGCAGCATCCTCGGCTCGATCGGGGTGATCTCGGCATCCTTTGGCTTTCCCGATCTGCTGGCGCGGCAGGGGGTCGAGCGGCGCGTCCATACCGCCGGCGAGGACAAGAGCCTGCTCGACCCGTTCCGCCCGGAGCGGCCCGAGGACGTGACGCGGCTCAAGGCGTTGCAGGCGGTGATCCACGACAATTTCATCGCCCAGGTGAAGGCCCGCCGTGGCGAGGCCTTGCGCGGCGAGAACCTGTTCACCGGCGAGATCTGGGTGGGCCAGGGCGCGGTCGAGGTCGGGCTCGCCGACGAGGTGGGCCATCTGGTGCCGGTGATGCGCGGGCTCTACGGGCGGGACGCGCGGTTCGCGGTGATGCGCCCGCGCCGGCCGCTGTTCCGCCGGCTCGGTGTGCCCGGCGTGGGCGAGGCGCTGGCGGGCTTCGAGGACGCGGCACTCTGGTCGCGGTTCGGGCTCCGGGCGCCATGATGATCAAGGCCGTCCTGCTGTTTCTGGTGGTGATGCTGCTGCTCGGCATGTTCGGCAAGTGGCGGCTGCCGAAGATCGCGCCCCGCAAGCGCGGGACCGCGATAGAGCCGGCGCGCAAGTGCAGCCTCTGCGGCGCCTACATCGTCGGCAGCACGCCCGAGCCTTGCGCGCGCTCCGATTGCCCCGCCCGCTGAGCTTGCCCGCCGGCCCCTGATAGGTTCCCCCGCCCCATGGACATCCTCCTTGCCCTGATCGGCCTCGCGCTGCTGCTCGTCGCCGGCGATGCGCTGGTCCGCGGCGCGGTCGCGCTCAGCCTCAAGCTCGGCATCCCGCCGCTGATCGTCGGCCTGACGGTCGTGGCCTTCGGCACCTCGGCGCCGGAATTGCTCGTGAGCATCCAGGCCGCACTCGACGGCGTGCCGGCCATCGCCATCGGCAACGTCGTGGGCTCCAACATCGCCAACGTGCTGCTGGTGCTGGGCCTGCCGGCACTGGTCGCGGTGATCGCACCGTCCGACAGCGACTGCCGGCGCAGCTACTTCATGATGCTGGGCGCCTCGGTGGTGCTGATCGTGCTCAGCTTTCTCGGGCCGCTCCACTTCTGGCACGCGGCGGTGCTGCTCGGGCTCTTCGCGCTGATGATGACCGACATGGTGCGCCAGGGCCGCGCGGCCTCGGCGCTCGACGAGATCGACCCCGAGGCGACGCGGATGCCCGGCTGGAAGATGGCGCTCTATCTGGCGGTGGGGCTCGTGGGGCTGCCGATGGGCGCGCAGCTGCTGATCGACGGCGCGGTCGGGCTGTCGCGCACCCTGGGCATCTCCGAGGAGGTGATCGGGCTGACGATGGTCGCGGTCGGCACCTCGCTGCCCGAACTCTCCACCACCTTCATGGCGGCGCTCAGGCGCGAGACCGACGTGGCGATGGGCAATGTCATCGGCTCGAACCTCTTCAACATCCTGTCGATCCTCGGCATTGCCAGCCTCTTCGGGCCGATCCCGATCGACCGGGATTTCCTCGTGCGCGACCTGTGGGTGATGCTCGCCTGCGCGCTGGTGCTCGCGCCGTTCGTGCTGCGGGGCTGGAACATCACGCGGGCCTGGGGCATCGTCTTCGTGCTCGCCTATGTGGGCTACACGGTGCTCCTGTTCGGGATGGGGGGAGCATGACGGCGGCGCTGGTCACCGGCGGGGGACAGCGGCTCGGCGCGGCGATGGTCCGCAGGCTCGCCGCGCGCGGCACCGGCGTGGCGATCCATTGCCATTCGAGCGGCGCCGAGGCCCGCGCGCTCGCCGCCGAGATCGTGGAGGCCGGCGGACGGGCCTGTGTGCTCGAGGCGGATCTGCTCGACCGGGAGGCGACGGCGCGGCTTGTGCCCGAGGCCGCCGAGACGCTGGGGGAGCCGGTGAGCGTTCTGGTCAACAACGCCTCGATCTTCGAGCACGACACGATCGCCACCGCGACCCGGTCGAGCTGGGACCGGCACATCGGCTCGAACCTGCGCGCGCCCTTCGAGCTGATCCAGGCCTTCGCGGCGCAGGTGCCGCGCGGCGCGCGCGACGCTGTGGGCGAGCCGGTGTCGAGCGGCGTCGTGGTCAACATGCTCGACCAGCGGGTGCGCAAGCTCACGCCGGAGTATACGACTTATACGATTGCCAAGATGGGCCTGTGGGCGCTGACGCGGACGGCGGCGCAGGGGCTCGCGCCCGATGTGCGGGTGAATGCCATCGGCCCGGGACCGACCTTGCGCGGCAGCCGCGAGTCCGAGGCGCATTTCGCCCGGCACCGCGCGCGCACGCCGCTCGGGCGTGGCGCCTCGGCGGAGGAGATCTGCGCGGCGCTCGATTTCATCCTCGACGCACCCGGCCTGACCGGGCAGCTTCTGTGCATCGATGGCGGCCAGCACCTTGCCTGGGCGACTCCGGACGTGCTGGGGGTCGGATGACGAGCATCGGAGGAAAAGCACCGATGCCGGGCGGGACCTGCGGTGCGGCGTTGACTTTTCCACGCGACGCCGAGCCGTCACAAGTCCGTTACGATTCTGCTAACGATTTCAAAAATTTACTTGTGGATCATAATTTTCCCTAGTGGTTTCCGTAACTTCCAGAACTGCCTAATTTTTGGGCAACGTGTTGACGGCGCTTGAATCGAAGGGGAAAGGGCGGATGGGTGGAAGTTCCCAACAGACTTATCCACATAATCGGTGGACAGGTTCGATCTTGATATTCGCGGCAAACGAGCGCAGCCGTGTCGAGAATCGCTTACCGGTTGTGGAGTGCGGGTGACCCGGATCGGCGAGAAACAGGCGGAGAATTTCGTCGAGGACGGCGCGGCGGCCGGGCCGGTGCGCCTCGGCCACGAGGTGATCCGCGACTACCTGCGCCGGCTCGACGGGCGGCCGGGAGTCTACCGGATGCTCGATGCCAAGGCCGAGGTGCTCTATGTCGGCAAGGCGCGCAACCTCAGGAAGCGCGTGGCGTCCTATGCCAAGCCCGCCGGCCACAGCTCGCGCATTGCGCGAATGATCGCCGCCACCGCCTCGATGATGTTCCTGACGACGGAGACCGAGACCGAGGCGCTGCTCCTCGAGCAGAACCTCATCAAGCAGCTTAAGCCGCGCTACAACGTGCTGTTGCGCGACGACAAGAGCTTCCCCGACATCATCGTCACCGGCGACCATGCCTTTCCCCAGATCAAGAAGCACCGCGGCCTGCGCCGCGCGCCCGGCCGCTATTTCGGCCCCTTCGCCTCGGCGGGCAGCGTCAACCGCACGCTGAACCAGCTCCAGAAGGCGTTTCTGCTGCGCTCCTGCTCGGACGCTACGTTCGAGAGCCGCACCCGTCCGTGCCTGCTCTACCAGATCAAGCGCTGCTCCGGCCCCTGCGTCGGGCTGATCGACGAGGCCGGCTACGGCGCGCTGGTCGAGGACGCGACGCTGTTTCTCGACGGAAAATCCACGCGGGTGCAGGAGCACCTGGCGGGCGAGATGGCGCAGGCGAGCGAAGGGATGGAATTCGAGCGCGCCGCAGCGCTGCGCGACCGCATCCGCGCGCTCACCAACGTCCAGGGCCACCAGGGGATCAACCCCGAGGGGGTCGAGGAGGCCGACGTGATCGCGCTGCACCAGGAGGGCGGCCACGCCTGCGTCGAGGTGTTCTTCATCCGCGCGCATCAGAACTGGGGCAACCGCGCGTATTTCCCCCGCACCGGCGCGGGGGCGGAGCCCGGCGAGATCTTCGAGGCGTTCCTCGCGCAGTTCTATTCGACCAAGCCGCCCGCGCGGCTGATCCTCGCGAGCCACGCGCCCGACAATGCCGACCTGCTGGGCGAGGCGCTGGCGGCGACGCTCGGGCGCAAGGTCGAGATCGCCGTGCCCCTGCGCGGCGAGAAGGCGGGGCTGGTCGCCCAGGCCGCGCGCAACGCCCGCGAGGCGCTCGCCCGCCGCATGGCCGAGAGCGCGAGCCAGGCGGCGCTGCTCGAGGGACTGGCCGAGGCCTTCGGCCTCGAGGGACCGCCCGAGCGGATCGAGGTCTACGACAACAGCCACATCCAGGGCGCGCACGCGGTCGGCGGCTTGATCGTCGCGGGGCCGGAGGGGTTCCTGAAGTCCCAGTACCGCAAGTTCAACATCCGAGCCACGAGCCTCACCCCCGGCGACGATTTCGGGATGATGCGCGAGGTGCTGACCCGCCGCTTCGCGCGGCTGGTCAAGGAAGACCCCGACCGCCAGTCCGAGGCCTGGCCCGACCTGGTGCTGATCGACGGCGGCGCCGGTCAGGTCGCGGCGGCGGAGGCCGCACTGGCCGAGCTCGGCGTCGAGGAGGTGACCGTGGTGGGCGTCGCCAAGGGCGTCGACCGCGACGCCGGGCGCGAGGAGTTCCACCGCGCCGGCCGCCGCCCCACCGCCCTTGCCCATCGTGACCCGGTGCTCTATTTCGTCCAGCGCCTGCGCGACGAGGCGCACCGCTTTGCCATCGGCGCGCACCGCGCCAAGCGCGCCGCCCAGACCCGTGCGACGCCGCTCGACGAGGTGCCCGGCGTCGGGGCGAGCCGCAAGCGGGCGTTGCTCGCACATTTCGGCTCGGCCAAGGCGGTCGCCCGCGCCGGCCTCGTCGATCTGCGGGCCGCACCGGGCATTTCCGCCGCCCTGGCGGAGACGATCTATGGCTTCTTCCATGGCGACGCCTGAGAGGGTACAAGCGCGCCTGGGGCGGCAGACCGGCTGAAGGACACGGACCATGCGCTGGACCATTCCGAACATCCTGACGGTGATCCGGCTGCTCGCAGCACCCGGGGTGGCGCTCGCCTTCGTGGCCTTCCCGCGGCCCGCCGCGGACTGGGTCGCGATCGCGCTCTTCACCGTCGCGGCGCTGACCGACTACGTCGATGGTCGCCTGGCGCGGGCCTGGGGGCAGGAGACGAACTTCGGGCGGATGCTCGACCCGATCGCCGACAAGGCGATGGTGGTGATCGCGCTCAGCGTGATCGTGGGCCTGTCGGGGATCGCCCCGCTGATCCTGGTCCCCGTCGCCTTCATCCTGCTGCGCGAGGTCTTCGTCTCGGGCCTGCGCGAGTTCCTCGGCGCCAAGGCGGGCAAGCTCAAGGTGACGTATCTGGCCAAGTGGAAGACCATGGCGCAGATGGTGGCGATCCCGGTGCTGCTGCTCGGCGGAGTCTTCGAATACGATCGGCGCCACGGCCAGTTCTGGATCAGCTCGTGGTTCCACAACTGGGCGGCCTGGAGCCTGCAGAACGGCGGGCTGATCCTGATCTGGATCGCGGGGCTGCTGACGGTGATGACCGGCTACGACTATCTGCGCAAGGCGATGCCGTTCCTGCGAGACCGCCAGCGATGAGCCATGATCGGATATGCGGGCGATGACGCTCGACGTTCGGATATGCGAGCGATGACGCTCGACGTGCTCTATTTCGCCTGGCTGCGCGAGCGGATCGGGGAGGCCCGCGAGCGGCTGGAGACCGGCGCTGGCACCGTGGGCGAACTGGTCGAGGAATTGCGGGCGCGCGACGAGCGGCATGCGCTCGCCTTCTCCGACATGGGCGCGGTGCGGGTGGCGGTGGATCAGGAGCTCGCCGATCTGGAGGCGCCGCTCGCGGGCGTGCTCGAGGTGGCGTTCTTCCCGCCGATGACCGGCGGCTGAGGCCGGTGTCCGTCCGCGTCCAGCGGGAGGATTTCGACCCCGGCGCCGAGCTCGCCGCGCTCACCCGCGGCCGCACCGACGTGGGCGCGCTGGTGAGCTTCACGGGCCTGGTGCGGGCAAGCGTCGCCGATCCCGCGGAGCCGGGCCGGGCGCTCGCGCTCGAGGCCTTCGAGCTCGAGCATTATCCTTCGATGACCGGCCGCGCGCTCGAGGCGATCGAGGCGGAGGCCTGCGCGCGCTGGCCGCTGCAGGCGAGCCTGATCGTCCACCGCTTCGGGCCGCTGGCGCCGGGGGAGCGGATCATGATGATCGCGACCGCCAGCCCCCACCGTCAGGCGGCCTTCGCGGCGGCGGAGTTCCTGATGGACTACCTGAAGTCCCGCGCGCCCTTCTGGAAGAAGGAGACGACCTCCGCCGGCAGCCATTGGGTCGACGCCCGCGAGGCCGATGCCGCGGCGCTGGAGCGCTGGTCGCGCGAGGGCTGAGGCGGTCCGAAATCCGCCGGCGGGGGGCGGCTGCGCAATGTTGCACCGTGCAACACGGATTTTTCCATTGAAAACATTGGAGAAGGAGCGTTTTTACCTTCTGTTCACACTACATGTGTGGATGCCCCCGTTGGCGCAAGACTTTCTTTGAACGGCATGAGCGTGTGATCGGGTGCGGTCATGTGTCAGGCCTCATGGTGCGACCTTTTGTGCCGCGGGCCGGTATGGAGATGCGCAGGCCGGGTCCAGATCACGACAGCGAGCTCTTGGGCTCCGTGTAGTGTAGTGGTTTTCCCGGCCCCGATCCGATCGATCGTTTGCCCTTACTGTTCGCAGACCTCCTCACACCCCCGGCGTACCGATGCCGCCGGTCGGCTCAGGCCGCCGCCACCACCGGGTTCCGATAATCCTCGCCCTTCACCAGCATGGCCCAGGCCGACCGTGCCATCTTGTTGGCCAGCGCCACGGCCACGAGCATGCGCGGTTTGCGCGCCAGCATGCGCGCGAGCCACGAGCCCGCGGGCGCCCCATTGCGCACCGCCCAGCGGATCACGGCCATCGCCCCGGTGATCATCAGCCTGCGGATGTCGCGCTGGCCCATCTTCGAGGTCTTCCCCAGCACCTGTTTGCCGCCGCTCGAGTGCTGCCGTGGCACGAGACCAAGCCAGGCGGCGAAGTCGCGCCCGCGCCGGAAGCTCTCCATTGGCGGTGCGAAGGCCTCGATCGCCATGGCTGAGATCGGCCCGATGCCGGGCATGGTCATCAGCCGTCTCGTGGTCTCGCCCCGAGCCGCCTCGGTGCGGATGTGGGTCTCCAGCGCCGCGATCTTTTCGGAGAGGCTGCTGATCGCTCTGAGATACATCTTCGCGATGTCCGCGACCTGCGCCGGCAACGCCCCCTGGTGTGTCTCGGTCGCCTCCTGCAGCCGCCCGAGATGCGTCGTGCCCTGTGGCGCCACGATCCCGAACTCGGCGAGATGACCCCGCAGCGCGTCGATCAACTGCGTACGCTGGCGAACCAGCAGGTCGCGCGTTCGAAACACCATCGCCCGAGCCTGGGCGGCCTCGGACTTCACCTCCACGAACCGCATGGTCGGACGCGAGGCGGCTTCGACAATCGCTTCCGCATCGGCCGCGTCGTTCTTTTGCCGCTTGACGAACGGCTTCACATAGATCGGCGCAATCAGACGAGGGACGTGGCCGAGCTCGGCCGTCCCACGACTCCAGAAGTGCGACGTCGCACAGGCCTCCATCGCGACCGTGCAACTCGGCTGCCGTGCCAGAAACGGCAGAAGCTGCGCGCGCGACAGCTTCTTGCGGAACACTACCGATCCGTCCGCCGCCGCGCCGTGCAACTGGAACGCCCGCTTTGCGAGATCAATGCCGATGATGCTAACCTCTTTCATGGATGCCTTCTCCTTCTCTGGCGATCAACATCACCAGCTTGGCACATTGCGATGCCGCCGGGAGGGGGCATCCACTCCATCACGACAC
>JBBQRM010000099.1:0-8777 GCA_038214855.1 Rhodobacterales bacterium
CCCAGGTGATCCGCCCGTCGAGGTCCTCGTCCATCCAGGCCACCACCTCGATGTCGCGGAAGGCCACGCGGAGCCGCAGGTCGACCGCCCGGCCGTCGCGCGAGATCGTGGCATAGGAGCGCGTGGTCTCGTGCGCCGCAGCGCCCGGCGCGCCGAGCACGAGGCAGAGGAGGGCGAGAAGGCACGCACACAGGGTCGCGCGGGTCCGGCTCATCGAGCCGCCTCGCGCACCGCGGAGGGGATGCGAAGGGTCGGAACCGACACGCCCTGCGCAGCCATCCACTCAAGCACCGGCACCGCGGCCTCCGGCACCTCCGCCGCCGTGGCCGCGTCGATCAGCAGCTGCGCATCTTCGATCTCGTGCTGGAGCGCCCAGTTGACCTCAGCCCGCTCGAGCGCGAGTGCGGGATCGGGCGCGAGCCTGAGGTAGAAGAGCGTCTCCTCGCGGGCGTGCGCCGTGAGGCCCAGGTCGATGTTCTGGCGGAACCTTCGCCCCAGCTCCTCCACCGACCGGTCCGCGAGGTCGCGCTCGCCCGACCGCTCTGCCGCGATCGCCCGGCGCAGCAGCACCCCGTCGACCTCCGGCACGCCTTCGAGCAGGCGGAGCACCCCCGCGTCCTCCCCTTCTCCGAGCATGAGGTCGGCCAGCATGATCCGCTCGCGCAGCGCCTGCGGGTTCTCGGCCAGCACCGCGGCGAAATGGGTGCGCGCCACCCTAAGCCGGCCCTGGAGGGCGGCGATCTCGCCCATCAGCCCGAGTGCCCAGCTGCGCAGCGCCGGATCGAGCTGCGCCTGGCCCAAGACTTCCTTCAGGCGCTCGTATACCGCTGGCGCCCGCGCGGTCAGGGTCAGCGCCGTCGACTGGCACAGAAATCCCAGCTCGGGCCGCCCCGCGTCGTAGAGCCGGCGGCAGTCGGCCTCTGCGGTATCGAAGCGGCCGAGCACGACGTTGATCGTCGCGCGGTTCAGGAGCGCGCCCGCATCGCGGGGCGCGAGATCGAGCGCCCGGTCGAGCAGGTCGAGCGCGCCGGGGAAGTCGTGCTGGTACTGCCGCGCGGTCGCGGCGAGCGTGAACACCTCGGCGTCGCGCGCCTCCAGGAACGGCCTCAGGACGCCGAGGGCGCCGCCGACGAGGCGCGAGTCGCCCGCGGCACGGCCCTCGTCGATCATCAGCCGCGCCGCGCGCTTCGCCGGGCCGGCCTCCTTGGGGGCGGCGCGGGCCGCAAGCAGGGCCATGCGCAGCTCGGGCGAGCGGGCTTGGCCGCCGCTCTGGAGCACGGCCACAACCCGTTCGTCGTCGAGCGGCCCCGAGGCGACGTCGGAACCGGGCCGACCCGCCAGCACGGAGACGATCAGGACCGCGACGGCCGCGGCAATTGCAACCGCGATCGCCACGGCGGCCCGGCGCCGCCGGAACCGCACGGGGCGCGGGGCTCTCACGTGGCCCAGCCCAGACGCCGGACCTGAAGCGCCAGAACCATCGTCGCCACGGCGACGATCCACGATCCCGCCACGCGCAGGGCCACGGGAAAGGGCGGCCGCCGCGCCAGCGCGGCGAGCGCCATCGCATTGAGCGCGATCAGAAACACGCCCACGACCACGCCTGTCCGCGGCAGCAGCAGCGTCGCGGCACCGTTGCCGGACGGAACGCCGGTGTCGAGCCCGACCGCGAGCCCCGCGGCCGCCGCAGCGACGGCAAGCACCGCGGCCGGCAGCGGCAGCGCGAGCGCGAGCGCGAGGCCGACCAGGAGCGCCTCCGCCAGCACTACGAGCGGCGCCGCCGACCACACGAGACCGACGGCCCCCAGCGCCAGCCCGGCCGCGAGCCCGAGCGCGAGCCATGCCAGCGGCGCCCTCCCGGCCCGTTGCGGCGGGCGCCCCATCAGCAGGCCCAGCGCGATCAGCAGGAAAAGATGCTCCCAGGCCAGGAACGGATGCAGCGCACCGGCATAGAAGCCACCGCCCCCAGGGAGCGTACCATGCGCCGCGGCCGGGCCGGCAGCGAGAATTGCGGCGAGGACGAGGAGGCTGCGAATCACGCGACCCCGGTCAGGAAGGCGCCACCGGCCACTGCGATCGCAGCACCTGCGGTGCGGACCGCGACCTTGCCCGCGGGCCAGTGCCAGAGCTGGCCAAAGGCGATGCCGGTCAGATGCAGGAGACCCGTCGCGATCACAAATCCCGTGGCGTAGGCCAGCGGATCGGCCGAGGCGGGCAGCTCTGCGCCGTGCGCATAGCCGTGAAACACCGCGAAGACGCCGACGATGACCGCGGCCATCCAGAGCGGCGGCCGTGCGGCGAAGAGCACCACCAGCCCGAGCACCACTCCAGACAGGGCGATGCCGATCTCCACACCCGGCAGCGGCACGCCGACAATCCCCGCGGCGCCTCCGAGCGCCATGACCAGCGGAAACACCACCGGCAGCAGCCAGATGGCCGGCGCCCTCAGGATGCCGCCCCAGAGCCCTACAGCAACCATCGCCACCACGTGGTCGAGGCCGGAGATCGGATGCGAGATGCCGCTGGCAAGACCGCTCAGATTCCCGCCGGTGTGTGCGAAGGCGGGGGCGGCGCCGAGCAGTGCGGCGCCGAGCAGTAGGGCGCCGAGCAGGAGCGGCGGGAGGTGCGGACGAAGCTGCGGCATGAGAAGTCCTCTAGATTTGGATAGATGGTCCAACGCACGGCCTCTACGAAGAAACACCGCCGAAAGTTGCGCCGCAACGAGTCCCGCACATATTCAGTAGAGCCCGTTGATCTCGACCGGCAGCCGGCGGACGGGCTTTGGCTCGACGAGCAGGCTCGGCGGCTGGCCGGGCCTCACCTCGATGCTGCGCAGCCGCTGGAAGCGGTTCTGCGCGACTTGGCCGATGTCGGTGCGGGTGCGCAGGATCGTCGGGCGCAGGAAGACGAAGAGCGTGCGCTTGCTGGCGCTCTCGCCGTTCGAGCGGAACAGGCGGCCCACTAGCGGGATGTCGCCCAGGCCGGGCACCTCAGTCTCCTGGCTCTGCCGGTCGTCGGTGATCAGCCCGCCGAGCACGATGGTGCCGCCGTTGTCGGCGAGCACCGTCGTCTCGATCAGCCTGCGGTTGGTCACAAGATCGGCGGCCCCCGCCACCGTGCCCGGCACCAACGAGGACACCTCCTGGCTCACCTCCAGCTGCACGACGTCGCCCTGGTTCACCCGCGGCACGACCTGGAGCGTGATGCCGACGTCGCGCCGCTCGATCGTGGTGAACGGATCGCCCGAGGTGGTCGAGAAGGTTCCGGTGCGGAACGGGACGTTCTGGCCGACGACGATCTGGGCGGCCTGGTTGTCAAGCGTGGTGATTGAGGGTGTCGACAGCAGGTTGGCCTTGCTGGACAGGCCGAGCGCCTGGATCAGGATGCCGTACTTGTCCTCGCGCGAGACGCCGACCGAGGCGCCGGCAGGCGCGACGGCCGCCGCGACCGGCACGCCGAGCAGGGTAAGAACGTTATCGAGCGCGAGCCCCACCGGCGAGAACGAGGTCGCCGCGAAGCCGCCCGGCGGTGCGGCATCGCCGAGGCCGAGCTGGATGCCGAGCTGCTCGGAGATGTCGCCTGAAATCTCGACGATGGCTGCCTCGATCAGCACCTGCGGCCGGCGCTGGTCGAGCTGGGCGATCAGTTGGCCGAGATCGGCCTGGACCTCGGCGCGGGCGCGCACGACGACGGCGTTAATCTCCGGTGCCGGCTGGATGGTGATGTCCTCGGCGGCGAGCGAGGCAACCGGCGGCGGCGCGAAGCTAAGCGGCGCTTGGATGATGGTGGTGTCCGCGCCGTCCTGGACGCCAAAGCGCTCGGCGAGCGTCGGCTCCTGCACCGGTACCGCCGGGCCGAGCGCCGCGCCGAGCGACGTGTCGTAGGCTTGTCCCGCCTGACCATAGGCGCTCTCGAGCGAGCGCGCGACAGGGCTGGTCGCGCCGCCCTGCGCGCCGATCACGCCCCTGAGCACCTCGACGAGCGCACTCGCGTCGGCGAACTGGAGCTTGTAGAGCCGGGTGACTGGCACCAGCGACGGCGGCTGGCGGCCCGGCCGGTCTAGCTCCTCGGCCAGGCGGCGGACGGTCGCGATCACTTCCGGGTTGCCGCGCGCCAAGAGCACGTTGCCCCTCGCGTCGAGGGCGACCCGCGGCGAGAGCCCCCCGCCCTCGCCGCCGAGTACAGCATTAATTGCCTCGGCGATCTCGGTCGCGTCGGCATTGCGCACCGGGATGGTCGAGACCTGGGAGCCGTCGCCCTCGTCGAGGGTGCGAGCGATGTCCTCGATCCGCCCGACGTTCTCGGCGCTGTCGGTGATCACCAGCGTGTTAGTCTCGGGCAGCGCCTCGATATAGCCGAAATCCGCCACCAGCGGGCGCAGCGCCCCGACCGCGGTGGTTGCGGGGAAGTTGTCGAGCTGCACCAGCCGCGTCACCACGTCGAGCCGCCCGGCACCGGCGGTATTGCCCTGCTCGCCGCCCGCGGCGCGAACCGCTTCCTGAGGGACGATCTGCCAAATCGCGCCGGAGCGCAGCGCGGCGAAGCCCTGGGTCCGAAGCACCGACTGGTAGAGGTCCCACACCTCCTCCGCGGTCAGCGGCTGCGCCGAGATCACCGTAACCTCGCCGCTCACGTCCGGGTCGAGGACGAGCGTTCGGCCGGTGATCTCGGAGACCTGCTCGGAGAGCGCGCGAATATCCGCGTCGCGCAGGTTGATGACGAACGTCGGCTCTTCGCCCGGCGCCTGCTGGGCAAGCGCCGGTGTCGCGAGCATTGCGACCAGGAGCAGGACCGCGAGGAATCTGCATGAGTTGAACAAACCGGACCTGTCTACCTGAGCGGGAACGACATCACGATGCGCTTGCCGTCGCGCAGCACCTCGATTCTCGCACGCCCCGAGGCCGCGACCTCATCGAAAAGATCCCGGTCCCGCTCGATATTTCCAACCTGTTGCCCATTTACGCCCGCCACGACGTCCCCCGGTCGCAGCCCCGCGCGCCGCAGGCCTGCGGAGGCCGCGTCGCCGACGCGGTAGCCCCGATCGCTCGCCTCGAGGCCAAGTCCATCGAGCACGGTCTGCGGATTGGCGCGGATGCGCTCGCGGTACTCGGCAATCATCGCCTCGGGATCGACGCCGGAGGCTGGCGGCGGCGGCGGGGCCGGCGCGTCGCCCGTGCCGGTCACCAGCGCGCGCAGCGCGGCCACGCCACTGTCGCCGCCGGACCGGCGGCGCTGTTCGGGAAAGGACAGGGTCTCGCGCCTTCCGTTGACGTCGAGTACCACTCGGTCGCTCCCGACCTCGGCGAGCGTGGCGGCGGGAGTGATGTTCTGCCCGACTCCATAGGCCCGCGCCGGCCCCGATGGTCCCGAGATGATCGCACTCGATGCCACGGGCCGCGCCGCGATCACCACGCCGTGCAGCGTGAGGCCGAGATCGGTCTCCACCGCCTCGGCGGGGGCGGCCGGCAGGGCGAGATGGCCGAAGGGCGCGAGCGCAAGAACCGGCTCGACCGAGACCGGCGCAGTCTCCGAAACCCCCAGCACGGCGGGCGGCGGCGCGGGCAGGCCGCTTTCGCCCGCGAAGCGCCAGAGCAGCGGGCCGGCCGCCCAGCCGACCGAGACCGCCGCCAACGCCACAGCGGCCCAGACGAGCGCGCCCGGCCGCGGCGGCCTCACGGCGCCCGGCCCGTTTCGGGAACACCCGTGTCGAGAAAGCCGACGAACCCGCCGAAGGTCTCGCCGCGCTCCGCATCGGTGACCGCGACATCGACCCGCGCGAGATCGGGATCGTCCGTCGGCGTGAGCCTAGCCGCGATCTCTAAGTCGTGCCCAAGTATGTCCCCGCTTCCCTCGACGCCTGCGAGACCCAGCCCCATCTCGGCGAGGTGGTTCTCGGCTGCGAATTGCGCGAGCGCCCGCGCCTCGAGCCCGGCGATCCGCGCCACATGCGCCTGGGTCGCGGCGAGGAGCGAGATTGCCGAGACCGCGAGGATCGCAAGCGCCACCAGCGCCTCGATTAGTGTAAAGCCCGCCTCGCTCTGTCCGCCCCGCGGCCCCGGCATCGCCTCAAGGCCCCACCGGGCCGGCCACGGCGGCGAATCCGTCGAAGGTCACCGCCCAGCTCTGCGCCTCGCCCACGAGCCGCAGGGCGGCCGCGGGCTCCGGCAGGTCAGGGGCGATCAGCACCGGCGCGATCTCCGCGGTATCGGAGGGCTCCAGGCGCAGCGCCGGGGGAAGCGCGTGACGCGGTCCGAGCGCAAACCGGACGCTCTCCTGCCAGCGCCCGGCAGCCGCGTCCCATTCAACAAACCGGTAGCCGCGCGCGTCCCAGACCAGAGCCATCGGCCGCGAGGTCACGATCGCCTCGTCGGCGGCGAGCTGCAGGCGGTCGGCCAGGCGCCTCGCCTCGGTCTCGGCGCCGCCGCGGTCAAGGAGCCCCGCGCCCAGCAGGCTCGCGCCGGCCGCCGTGCCGATAATCGCCAGCACCACCAGCACCTCTATCAGCGAGAGTCCGGCACGCGCGTCGCGCCGATGGGCCGCGGCGGTCACGAGCCGCTCCCGTTGGTTATGTCGACGTCAGCGCCCTCGCCACCGGGCTGGCCGTCGGCGCCGAGCGAGATCAGATCGTACGGTCCGTCCTTGCCCGGCGCTCGGTAGATGTAGGGATTGCCCCAAGGGTCCACCGGCACCTGGGCGAGATAGCCGCCCTCGGCCCAGTTCGGCGGCGCGGGCGGCGAGACCGGCCGCGTGACCAGCGCCTCCAGCCCCTGCGAGGAGGCGGGATAGCTGCGGTTGTCGAGGCGATACATCTCGAGACTGGCGGAGATCGAGCGCACGTCGGTGCGCGCCACCGTCACCCGCGCCTCGTCGGGGCGGCCGATGACGTTGGGCACAATCAGCGCCGCGACGATGGCGATGATGACGAGCACCACCATCATCTCGATCAGCGTGACGCCGCTCTCGCCGTCGCGGCGGGGGACGGGGCGGCCTCGGGGGGATGTGCAAGGGATCATGGGCATCGGGCGGGTGGCAATCTTACCAATCCTAGGATGAGGTGTTACGGTTAACTTGATTCTAGCCCTACGGGTTGAAACTTGAAAGGTTTCATCCCGTAGTATTTCTGCCATGGTGATCCGCGGAATGACCCTGATGCGCCGAGATGTCGGACCGCCGGACCCAACCCGCGCGGCGGGACGGCCGCGGCTGTCCGTCGTCGAGCCGGCGGGCGACGGGCTGGGTGCGGATGCGCTGGCGCTGCCAAGCGAGCTGGCGCTTCTGCTGCGGGTGGCCCTGCCGCTCGCAGCCCACCGCCAGCGGCAGGCGGCGGTGGGCTTCGCCGTCGAGGACCTAGTCGCCAAGCCGCTCGAGGCCTGCCACGTGGTGCTCGGCCCGGAGCTGGGGCCGGGCGAGTATCTCGCCGTCGTCGTGGACGACCGCGACATGGCGCAATGGGCGCCGCGGGCGCTAGCGGCGAAGCGGCGGCTGGTGCCCGACGTGCTCGGCCTGCCGATCCCGCCCACGGGTCAGGTCGCCGTGCGCGAGTTGGCGGGGCGGGTGCTGGTGCGGCGGCCGGACGGCACCGGCTACGCAACCGCGGTGGAGAACATCGACGTCTTTTGGCGCGTCGAAAACAGTCCGCAGATTGTGCTTTACGGCGGCCGGCTGCCCGAGGGTCTGCCGGTCAGCGCCACCGGGCTGATGCCGCCGGTCCCGACGGCGGCGGGGGCGCGGGTGGACCTGCTCCAGGGCCGCTACGCGCACAGCGTGGCCGGACGGCGGCGCCTGGTCGGGCGGCTCGCTACCGTAGCGGCGCTCGCGCTGGTCGCGCACGGCGCGATCCTCGGCGCTGAGACGCTGGCCCTGAGGCGCATCGCCCAGGACCGCACCGCGCTGCTGCGATCCGAACTCGCGGCGCGCCTGCCCGACCTGCCGGCATCGGCCCAGCTCGACGTCGCCCTGCGTCGGGCGCTGCCGGAGCCCGCACGCCCTCAAGGCGGCTTCCTGCCGCTCATGGCGCATGTCTCCGAGGCGCTCGCTCCCCTGCGAGACGCCATCGCCCTGCGCAACCTCAGCTACGACGCGGCCGCGGGCAGCCTTGCGGTCACGATGGAGGCCTCCGACCTTGCAACGCTGCAGCGGGTCGAGGCGGCGCTCGGCGCGTCCGGACTCGCCGTGGCCTCCGGCGTCGCCACCACCGGCGACGGCGCGGCGGAGGTGCGCTACGTCATCACCGGAGGCGGCGGATGACCCGGCGGGCGTGGCGGCTCAAGTCGTGGTGGGCCGGGCGCAGCCCGCGCGAGCGGGTGCTGCTCGCGGGCCTCGGCGCGGCCCTCGGCCTCTACCTCGCAGTTGCGCTCGTGGCGCAGCCGCTGGTGGCGGCGCGGGCGGAGGCGCTGGCCGAGATCGGCCGCACCGACGCGGCCCTAGCCCGACTGGCGGCCCTGCCCGAGGATGCCGCGCCCGTTTCCCCCGCGCCCCTGCGTGCGGTAATCGCGATCCTCACCGAGACGGCACCGGAATTCGATCTCGCGATCCGCCGGATCGAGCCTGAAGGAAGTGGCGCGCGGCTGGTGGTCGAGGACGCGGGCTTCGCAGAGATCGTGCTGTGGATCGAAGCGCTGGAGCGCAAGCATGGGCTCGCCCTGATCGCGCTCGAGATGGACCGCCGGCCCGAGCTTGGCACGGTCAGCGCCCGCCTGACTCTGGAGAGGTGAGATAGTGCCCGAGCCCGCCGTCGCCGTCTTGCCCTACGGCTTCGCCCGCCGCCAGGGTGTGCT
>JBBQRM010000100.1:0-8735 GCA_038214855.1 Rhodobacterales bacterium
CCGGCCTCCTTGACCACGCCCGCCGCCTCGCGGCCGCGGTGGATGGTCACCGCCTGCGCCAGCTGGGTCTCCCAGAGCGGCACGGTGTTGACCAGCGTCGAGTTGATCTTGGTGACGAGGCTCTTGTCGTTCTCCTGCACCAGCCGGATCGACGGCAGCGACTGCATCGTCACCTGCCGCGTCAGCTTGAGGTCGTGCACCCTTCGCTCGAGGTCGTCGCGCCCGGCACGCAGGTCGCGTAGCTCCTGCGCCTTGATCACCGCGCGATCCCCCTCGGCCGCGTCGAGCTCGGCCTGCAGGGCCGGGATGTCTGCCGCATCGAGATCGGCGAGCTTCGCCTCGCCCGCGGCGATGTAGAGCCCGAGCTCGTCGTAGAACTCCAGCGTCTTGGCGTAGAGCTTGTCGAGCGACTTCACGTCCTTCAGGAGCGCGTGCTCGTGGCGCAGCAGCTCGGCGGTGATCGCGTCGATCTGGTCGCGGACCGTCTCGTAGCGCGCCAGGAACTGCGCCATCGGCTTGCGGCGCGCGACCAGCCGCTCCCACCAGCTGGGCTTGCGGTCGGGGTCGAGCTCGCGGACCGAGAAGCCCCGCAGCGAAACCACCATCTGGCGCAGGCTGTCGCCCGCCGGGCCCATGTCCTTGTTGCGCACGCCAGCCAGCATGCTGGCGCTGATCGCCTGCAATTCGGCCTGGGCGCCCGAGCCGAATCGGATGATCGACTGGCTGTCCGCGAGGTCGATCCCGGCCTTGCGGCGCGCGACCTCGGCCGCCTTCGCAGGCGAGAGCGACGGCCCCTCGCGCCCCGGCTCGGGAAGCGCGTCGGCGGTGAGGCTCAACACCTCCGCCTCTTCCGCCTCGGCCCGCGCGCGCGTCTCCTCGGACATGGGGTCTCTCCTGTGCTAGCGGGCGATGAGCCCGTCGTGCCTCAGCCGGTCGCGCAGCACCTCGATCTCGACGTCGAGCTCGCTGCGATCCTCGGCCAGAAGACCCGTGCGCTGCGCCTCGAAGCTCGTCTCCAGATCGCCGAGCAACGCCTCGTACTGCGCGCGCGCTTCCGCGTCGCGGTGGCGCGCGTAGAGCCCGGCGAACTTCGCCGTCGCATCGCGCAGGCCCAGGAGATAGACGCTGAGAAACCGCCGGGCGCGGCCGAGGTCGCGCGGGTCGGCCTCGACGGCGCGGAAGACCTCGCGCGCCCGGTCGCACAACCTCTCCACCCGCGCCTGGAGCCGCCCGTCGCCCCGGCGCGCGGCGGCCGCGGCAGTCTCGCGGACCAGCGTCTCGGCCTCGTCCACTGCCCGCGCGACGCGGTCGCCGGCCGCGGCATCGGTGCCGTCCATCCCCTTCCGCCGCATCGGGTCGAGCCCGAAGGCCGCGGCATGCGCGAGCCCCGCGAGCCCGCCGAAGGCGACCGCGCCGAAGACCCCCTGACCGAGGCTGAAGACCCCGACGCCGGCGATCGCGAGCGCCGTCAGCACCGCCGCGAACAGCTTGCGCGGGATCGCGGGGGGCTTGGCTATGCTGCGCGCCGCATAAGCCTCCTCGGCGCGCATCCCCTCGTTGAGAAGCCATGCCGAGAAGATCAGCGCCGCGAACCCGCCGAGCTCGGCCAGCGTCTCGACCGCACTGCCGCGCGTAACCGCGCCCAGCGCCGCGAAGAGAAGCGGCAGCGGCAGGAGAAACATCGAGCGTGCCCTGAGGCTCACCCTGCGCGCCCGGCGGTGCCGGAACGCCGAGCGTCGCGGCGGAAGCGCCTCCGCGCCACCGGGTCGCTGCCCGGGCGAAAATCGTGCCCCGTAGCGTTCGGCCGCCATCATAGCGCCCCCAGCGCCGTCGTCGCCGATCCCAGGGCGCCGAATGCCGTTGCCAGCACCACCATCGCCAGCACGATGTAGCCGATCCACTGCGACGCCGCGTTCATTGGCCTCGATCCTCGCACCCGGAGGCTGGAGTTTGCCCCGTTCGTACATAGGAAACCGTCGCACCGCTGACCAGCCCCGCATCGCCGGTCGCGGCTCGGGTGTGACCTGGGGCCGCGTCACTCTGCCGCGGCCTATCTTCGGAACCTTATGCTGCGGCGGGACAAGGAGCTTCCGCCGCCGCGGCGTTTACGTTATTCTCTTTGCGCGTGGCCGGACGTACGAGCCTGGGTTGCCTCCCACGGCCGCGCATGGATCGAAGGAAGCACGCAAGGGCTGCAAGATGGCTAAAGGCACTGTGAAATGGTTCAACGCCGAGAAAGGCTTTGGCTTCATCCAGCCCGCGGACGGGGGAAAGGATGTGTTCGTCCACATCACCGCCGTGCAGGCTGCCGGTCTCCAGACCCTGCAGGATGACCAGCCGGTCGAGTTCGAGCTGATTGACGGCCGGGACGGGCGCAAGAGCGCCGGACAGCTCAGGGTCTAGGGGGCCGCCCGCCCGGCCCGACGCTGGTATAGCTGCATCGCGTCAGGTTTGGCGAGGTGACGCCGGCTTTCGCCGCGCTTTGGTCTGCGAGCCGGGCGCGTCTGATGCCTCCGCTGCCGGCTGGATCCCGAGCTGGTCGCGCAGAACTCTGGGGCGGACCTCCTCGACCGCGCCGGGCGCCATGTCGCCCAGCTGAAAGGGGCCATAGGACACCCTGATCAGCCGGTTGACGCTGAGCCCGAC
This sequence comes from Rhodobacterales bacterium, assembly GCA_038214855.1. Lineage (GTDB taxonomy): Bacteria > Pseudomonadota > Alphaproteobacteria > Rhodobacterales > Rhodobacteraceae > Amaricoccus. Next base: position 2,647 of record JBBQRM010000100.1, read on the forward strand.
CGCGTTCAGCGCGCGGCGAACCTCGCGGTTGCGCCCCTCCCGGATGCCGAGCGTCAGCCAGACGTTCGCCCCCTGCTGCCGGTCGATGCCCACGGTCATCGCCTGGAACCGCTCGCCGTCGACGGTGATCCCGCGGCGCAGCGGCTCGAGCGTCGCCTCGTCCGGCGCCCCGTGCGCGCGCACCCGGTACTTGCGCAACCACCCCGTCGAGGGCAGCTCCAGCCGCCGCTTGAGCCCGCCGTCGTTGGTCAACAGCAACAGCCCCTCGGAATTCAGGTCGAGCCGCCCCACGCTCACCACCCGCGGCATCTCGGGTGGCAGATGCGCGAAGACCGTGTCGCGCCCCTTCTCGTCGCGCTCGGAAGTCACGAGGCCCAGCGGCTTGTAGTAGCGCCACAGCCGCGGCGCCTCGGGTGCTCCGACCGGTCTGCCGTCCACCGCGATCCGGTCGCCCCGGCCTACGTTCAGCGCAGGCGTCGCGATCACCTTGCCGTTCACCGCGACGCGCCCTGCTGCGATCATCGTCTCGGCCACGCGACGCGACGCCACTCCGGCGCGCGCCAGCCGTTTCGCGATCCGCTCGGTCCCGTCCTCGCCCATGCGCCGCTCCCTACAGCCCGCCGCCGCCCGCGCCAAGCGAAACCGCCTTGCCCATGCGGCCGGCACGCGGGAAAAGCCCCAGATGACCCGCTTCGCCCCGCAGATGGACACGGCGCTCGCCGAGGCCCGCGCCGCCGCTGACCGCGGCGAGACGCCGGTGGGTGCCGTGCTCACCGACGCCCGCGGACAGATGCTCGCCGCCGCCGGCAACCGCACCCGCGAGTTGCGCGACCCGACCGCCCATGCCGAGCTGTTGGCGATCCGCGCCGCCTGCGCCGCCACCGGCTCCGAGCGGCTCGCGGGCTGCACCCTGACGGTGACGCTCGAGCCCTGCGCGATGTGCGCCGCCGCCATCGCCGCCGCGCGCATCGACCGCCTCGTCTACGGCGCCGCCGATCCGAAGTCCGGCGGCGTCGAACAGGGCGCGCGCGTCTTCTGCCACCCCCAGAGCCACCACCGGCCTGAGGTCTTCGCCGGCATCGCCGAGGCCGAAAGCGCCGCGCTGCTGCGCGCTTTCTTCCGCGACCGGCGGTGAGGGTCCTTCAGGGGCCCCGCACCGGCCTAAATCCTTTCCATGTGGTTAATGATACCAAAAAATCAGTTTAGAATCAGCAAGTTGTTGATTTGCTCAACCTTGAGCACCCGTGAGCAGACGTCGGGCATCAGGCGCGCTCGATGACGAGGGCGATGCCCTGTCCCACGCCGACGCACATCATGCAGAGCCCGTAGCGGCCACCGCAGCGCCGGAGCTGCCAGACCGCGGTCGCCACCAGACGCGCGCCGCTCATGCCCAACGGATGGCCGAGGGCGATGGCGCCGCCGTTGGGATTGACGTGGGAGGCGTCGTCGGGCAGCCCGAGCTCGCGCAGCACCGCGAGCGCCTGCGACGCGAAGGCTTCGTTCAGCTCGATGACGTCCATCGCGTCGAGCGAGAGGCCTGCCCGCGCCAGTACCTTGCGTGCAGCCGGGACCGGGCCCATGCCCATGATCCGCGGCGCCACCCCCGCGGCGGCCATGGCGAGGACCCGCGCCTTGGGCTCCAGCCCCTGCGCCCGCGCCTGCGCCTCGCTCGCCACGATCAGCGCCGCGGCGCCGTCGTTGATGCCCGAGGCGTTGCCGGCGGTGACGGTCAGGCCCGCGCCGTTGACGCCCTCGAGCCGCGCGAGGCTCTCTACGCTCGTGCCGGGCCGGGGATGTTCGTCGCGGTCGACCACGATCGGATCGCCTCGGCGTTGGGGCACGGTGACTGGAACGATCTCGTCGGCGAAAATGCCCGCCGCCTCGGCCGCCGCCCAGCGCGCCTGGCTGCGCGCGGCGAAGGCGTCTTGATCGGCGCGGGCGATCCCGTACTCGGCGGCGACGGTGTCGGCGGTCTGGGGCATCGAGTCGATGCCGTGTTCGGCCTGCATCCTGGGGTTGACGAAGCGCCAGCCGATGGTGGTGTCATGGACGGCGGTGCGGCGCGAGAAGGCGGCCTCGGCCTTGGGCATCACGAAGGGGGCGCGCGACATGCTCTCGACGCCGCCCGCGATCATAAGGCCGCAGTCGCCGGAGCGGATGCTGCGGGCGGCGAGGCCCACGGCGTCCATGCCGGAGCCGCAGAGGCGGTTGATCGTGGTGCCGGGCACCTCGACCGGCAGGCCGCCGAGGAGGGCGGCCATCCGCGCGACGTTGCGGCTGTCCTCGCCCGCCTGGTTGGCGCAGCCGTAGATGATGTCGTCCACCTGCGTCCAGTCCACGGAGGGGTTGCGGGCCATCAGGGCCGCGAGCGGGACCGCGGCCAGATCGTCGGTGCGGACAGCCGCCAGAGCCCCGCCGTAGCGGCCGATCGGCGTCCGGATCGCGTCGCAGATGAAGGCCTCTGCCATCGCCGTCTCCTTCCGTTGGCCCGTGATCCGGCCAGGGGTCGGGGCCGCTTTCACGGACTTTCACTGTGAAAGCGAGATCCAGCCATTGAAAACGTTGGACAAATACTTGCGTTTTTACCTTCTGTTAGGATTCAGCGGCCCGGCGCGATACGCTCGCCGCTGTCTGCATCGAAGACGCAGAGCTTGGCGCGGTCGATCTCGATGCCGATCTCGGTGTCGGGTGGCACGTCGAACTCCTTGTCCATCTTGACCACGACCTCGTCCTCGCCGACCTGGCAGGTGACGACGGTCTCGTTGCCGGTAAGCTCGCAGGCATAGACCGATCCGCGCAAATCGGCGGCGGCGGGATCGCAGGTGCGCGCGTCCTCGGGGCGGAAGCCGAAGACCGCGCGCGAGCGCGGCGCGTAGGGACCGAGCGGCACCTTGCCCTGCGGATGCACGAAGGCACCGCCCTCGATGGCGCCGGTCAGCGTGTTCATCGGCGGCGCGCCGATGAAGCCCGCGACGAAGAGATTGGCCGGCTCGTCGTAGATCTCGCGCGGGGTCGCAATCTGCTGGACGACGCCCTTGTTCATCACCGCGACCCGGTGGGCGAGGGTCATCGCCTCGATCTGGTCGTGGGTCACGTAGAGCGTGGTGATGCCGAGATCAGCCTGGAGGCGCTTCAATTCGGCGCGCATGTGGGTGCGGAGCTTGGCGTCGAGGTTAGACAGCGGCTCGTCCATCAGAGACACGCTCGGACGGCGGACGATGGCGCGCGCGAGTGCGACGCGCTGGCGCTGGCCGCCCGAGAGCTGGCGGGGGAAGCGGTCGAGGTAATCCCCGAGATGCACCTTGCCGGCGGCGTCGCGGATCTGGGCTTCCTTCTCGGCGCGCGCCAGACCCCGGAGCTTCAGCGGATAGCCGATGTTGTCGGCGACGGTCATATGCGGGTAGAGCGCGTAGGACTGGAAGACCATCGCGATGTCGCGGTATTTCGGCAGCACCTCGGTCACGTCGCGCTCGCCGATGACGATGCGCCCGGAGCTGACCGCATCGAGGCCCGCGACCATCCTGAGCGCTGTGGTCTTGCCGCAACCCGAGGGGCCGAGCAGCACGAGGAACTCGCCGTCCTCGATCTGGAGGTCGAGGCCCTTGACCACCTCGACCGGGCCGAAGGACTTGAAGATGTTGGAGAGCCCGACGCGCATCCGCGATCCTCAGCCCTTGACCGCGCCGGCGAGCAGGCCGCGGGCGATGTGTTTCTGCAAGAAGGTCGCGATGACGAGGACCGGGGCGATCATGATTACGATCAGCACCGACATGTTCCACCATTGCGGCCCGCGGGTGGTGTTCTGCGCCGAGACGAGGACCGGCATGGTCTGGGCGTCGGCGTTGCTGAGAAAGAGCGCGAGCAGGTACTCGTTCCACGCCAGGATCAGCACGAGCAGGAAGGTCGCGATCAGCCCCGAGCGGACCAGCGGCAGGGCGATGGTGAAGAAGACGCGGAACTTGGAGGCGCCGTCGATCTCGGCGCTCTCTTCGAGATCGATGGGGATGGCCGCGAAGAAGTCCCGCGTCAGCCACACGACGATCGGCAGGTTCACCGCCGCATAGGTCGCAACGAGCGCGGTGCGCGTGTCGAGCAGCCCGAGCTGCTGGAACATCACGTAGATCGGCAGCACCGCGACGATGGGCGGCATGATGCGGTTCGAGATGATCCAGAACTCGATGTCGCGGTTGCCGAGCGCCAGCCGGGCGCGATGCGTCAGCGTGAGCACGGCGATGACGAAGAGCCCCACGGCGGCGGCGAGCGCGAGCGGCCAGGGCACGCCGAAGCTCGCCACCGCGGCGATGCCGGCCGCGAGCAGGCCGAGGAAGATCGCGATCGTCACGAGCTTCACGTCGAGCCGGGTGCGCACCAGCGCATAGGCCGCGAGCGCGCCGACCACGACGGCGATGAAGGTGCTGCCCAGCGCCACGACGACGGAATTGAGGTAGGGGCCGAACGTGTTGTTACGCAGCAGCATGAAGTCCCAGGCCTGGAGCGAGGGGGTAAAGTCGACGAAGGGGAGGTAGTAGGGGCCGTTCGCGACCTGCCCCGGCAGCTTGAACGCGGTGATGAACACCCAGTAGAGCGGCACGAGCACGACCAGCGACCAGAGGAACAGGGCCGCGTAGGTCAGGAGCTGCGGCACCAGCGCGCGGCGTTCGAGCGACGGCGGCTCGAAGAGGCGCCGGCGGAGCGGCCGGACGCTCATGCCTCGAACCGGCGCGCGGGCCGGACCACGAAGGTGAAGAAGGAGATGCAGGTGACGGTCGCGACGAACAGGAGCAGGTAGCCTATCGCGGCCGAGGCGCCGAGATCCTGGGTGCGCCAGGCGATGAAAGCGTGCAGCGTCATCGATTCGGTGGCAAGGCCCGGCCCGCCGCCGGTCAGCACGTTGGGCAGATCGACGATCTTGAAGGCCTCGATCAGCCGGATCAGCACCACGGTGGCGGCGACGGGGGCGATCGCGGGCCAGGTGATGTCGCGGAAGATCTGCCAGCCGCCGGCGCCGTCGAGCCGCGCCGCCTCGACCTGGTCGCGCGGCTGGTTCTCGATGGCGGCGACCAGCACGATGAACAGGAACGGCGTCCATTGCCAGGTATCGCCGACGAGCACCATCATCCGCGCCGACCACGCCTCCGTCGCCCAGGACCATTCGCCGATCCCGAGCGAGCGGACCAGCGGCGCGAAGGGGCCCTTCTGCATGTCGGCGAGCATCCGGAACGTGTAGGCGATGCCGACCGGCGTGACCATCAGCGGCACGAAGAACAGCACCCGGAAGAAGTTGCGCCCGACGACCGGCTGGGCGCAGAGGAGCGCCAGCCCGAGACCGAGGGCGAACTGGAGGCCGACGCCGATCGCGACATAGAGCAGCGTGGTGACCAGCGTGCCGGCGACGCCGCCCGCGATCAGCGTCGCCGTGGCGACGGTCGCGAGGAAGGCCGCGAGGCCGGCGGAGATCAGGCGCCCGATCAGGCCCACGGCCGTAACCCTGCGCCGGGCGAGATAGCGGCCGAGACCCGCGGCGATCCCGATGGCGACCAGCCCGAGCAGGCCCAATTCCAGCGGCCCGAAGGCGCCGAAGGTGCCGAGCAGGTGGTACTGCTGCGAGCCGGTCAGCAGCTTGCGGAAGTTCGAGAGGCCGACGAACTTCAGCGTGAAGCCGCCGGGCGCGAGCGCGAAGCGCGACAGCGCCAGATAGGCCGAGACGATCAGCGGGAAGATCGCGAAGCACAGAAGGACGATCACCGCCGGCAGCACCATCAGGCGGCCGGCGCGCGCGTCGATCCATTCGCCGGGGCGCATCCGCGGCGCCGCGATCGTGGGGATGTCGGCCGTGGCTGTCATGGCGAGCTCGCGCGGCGGGGCGGCGGATGGGGCATCCGGTCCGCCGCCAGCCGGCCGATCAGTTCGCGCCGATCGTGGCCTTGTAGGTCTCGAGCTGCTGGTCGCGGCCGATCTCGTCGTTGAGCTCGTTCCAGCCGGCCTCGACGGCCTGGACCGTCGCCTCCACGTCGATCTCGCCGGCGAGATAGCGCGAGATCGCCTCGTCGAGGACGACCTGCTGGTACTTCTGGTTCTGCGGGATGCGC
>JBBQRM010000101.1:0-8712 GCA_038214855.1 Rhodobacterales bacterium
AGCCGGGCGTGAGCGGCTGTAGCGTTTCACCCATGCGTGCGTCCGATGCTGCCGTCGGTTTGTGTTCAACAGCTTGAATCTACAGCGCTTTCAGGCGCACGCAACCATTCTCGCCCATTTGGATGAATAAGCCGGGATCAGGCAGACGAGGGGCCCCGCCAACAGGCGGGGAGAACGTGTCGTCCGGCCAACGGGCCGGTCACTATCCTCGGCCCTCACAGGTTCTGCGGCTGCGCCATCCCCAGCGCGTGATAGCCGCCGTCCACGAAGATCACTTCGCCCGTGGTGCAGGCGCCGAGATCGGAGGCGAGGTAGAGCGCGGTGCCGCCGATCGCCTCGAGCGTGGCATTCGCGCGCAGCGGCGCGTTCACCTCGGTCGCGCGATACACCCGCCGTGCCCCGGCGATGGCGGCGCCCGCCAGCGTGCGCATCGGGCCCGGCGAGATCGCGTTCACCCTTATTCCCTTCGGCCCGAGGTCGTTGGCGAGATAGCGCACCGCGCTCTCGAGCGCGGCCTTGGCCACGCCCATCACATTATAGTTCGGCGTCACGCGCTGAGCGCCGATATAGCTGAGCGTCAGGATCGACCCGCCCTCCGTCATCAGCGGCTCGACCCGCCGGGTCAGGTCCACCAGAGAGTAGCACGAGACGTCCATCGACTTCAGGAAGTTGCGCCGCGTGGTATTGACGAACCGCCCGTCGAGCTCGGCCTTGTCGGAATAGGCGATCGCATGGACCATGAAGTCGATCCGCCCCCATTCGTCGGCCAGCCGCGCGAAGACCGCGTCGAGCGAGGCCTCGTCCTGCACGTCCGCCGGCAGCACCAGCTCGGCGCCGAGCGACTGCGCGAGCGGGATCACCCTGCGCCCGAAGCCCTCGCCCTGATAGGTAAAGGCCATCTCGGCGCCCTGCGCGGCCAGCACCCGCGCGATGCCCCAGGCGATGGAATGGTCGTTGGCGACGCCCAGGATCAGGCCCCGCTTGCCCTCCATCAGCCGAAGCGCGTCACTCACGATAGCGGCTGAGCGCGAGGGTGGCGTTCGTACCGCCGAAGCCGAAGCTGTTGGTCAGCACCGTGTCGAGCCCGGCGCCGTCGATGCGGCTCAAGGCGATCTCGCCCGGCTCCAGCGCCGGGTCGAGGTCGAAGACGTTGGCCGAGGCTGCGATGAAGTCGTCCCTCAGCATCAGCAGGCAGTAGATCGCCTCCTGCACCCCGGTCGCCCCGAGCGAATGTCCGGTCAGCGACTTGGTCGACGAGATCTTCGGCATCGCCTCGCCGAACACCCGGCGCACCGCCTCGACCTCGGTCACGTCGCCCGCCTGGGTCGAGGTGCCGTGCGAGTTGATGTAGCCCACGGGCCGGTTGCCGAGGCCGGCCACCGCCAGCCGCATGCACCGCTCTGCCCCCTCGCCCGAGGGCGCGACCATGTCGTAGCCGTCGGAGGTGGCGCCGTAGCCCGTCACCTCGGCGTAGATCTTCGCCCCCCGCGCCCGCGCATGCTCCAGCTCCTCCAGCACAACCGTGCCGCCGCCGCCGGCGATCACGAAACCGTCGCGGTTCGCGTCGTAGGCGCGGCTCGCCGTCTCGGGCGCGTCGTTGTACTTCGAGCTCATCGCCCCCATCGCATCGAACAGGCACGACAGCGTCCAGTCGAGCTCCTCGCCGCCGCCGGCGAAGACGATGTCCTGCTTGCCCATCTGGATCTGCTCGACACCGTTGCCGATGCAATGCGCCGAGGTCGAGCAGGCCGAGGTGATCGAGTAGTTCACCCCCTTGATCTTGAACGGCGTGGCGAGGCAGGCGGAGTTGGTCGAGGACATGCCGCGCGTCACCATGAACGGGCCCATGCGCTTGGGGCTGCCCTTCTCGATGACGATCCTGTGCGCCTCGAAGAGGTTCCTGGTCGATGGCCCGCCCGAGCCCATGATCAGCCCGGTGCGCTCGTCGGAGACCTCCCGCGCCTCGAGGCCGGCATCCGCAATCGCCTGTGCCATCGCCACGTAGTTCCAGGCCGCGCCCTCGCCCATGAAGCGCAGTGCGCGCTTGTCCACGTGCTCGGCCGGGTCGAGCGTCGGGCGCCCGTGCACCCGGCTGCGGAAGCCGTGCTCGGCATGATCGGGGGCAAAGCTGATCCCCGACCGGCCCTCCTTGAGCGATGTCGCGACCTCGCCGGCGTCGTTGCCGATCGAGGAGACGATGCCGATGCCGGTGATGACGACGCGACGCATGAGCTATTCCTGGAACAGGCCGACCTTCAGGTCGGTCGCGGTGTAGATGGTCTCGCCGTCGGCGCGCATCGCGCCGTCGGCCATGCCGATCTTGAGCTTGCGGTCGATGACCCGCGTCAGCATCACGGTGTATTCGACCAGCTTCACGCTGGGAGTCACCATTCCCGAGAATTTCACCTCGCCCGCGCCGAGCGCGCGGCCGCGGCCCTTCATGCCGCGCCAGCCGAGGTTGAAGCCGGCGAGCTGCCACAGGGCGTCGAGCCCGAGACAGCCGGGCATAACCGGATCGCCGATGAAATGGCAGTCGAAGAACCACAGGTCGGGGCGCACGTCGAGCTCGGCCACCACATGGCCCTTGCCCGCGCTGCCACCGTCGTCGGAGATCGCGGTGATCCGGTCGAACATCAGCATCGGCGGCGCGGGAAGCTGCGGGTTGCCGAGGCCGAACATCTCGCCGCGCGCGCAGGCGAGAAGACCCTCGTAGTCGATGCTGGCGGGCCTGTCGGTCATTCCGGGCGCCGGGCTCCCTGTCATTGCCGTCACGAATGGGGCCTTCACGAATTGTGACGGGCTGCAATCTTGCGGGAGGTCTAGCACCGCGCCGCGCCGCGGTGCAAGCGCCCGCATGCAGCGCGCGGGCTCCGCCGCGCCCGGGCTGTTCTTCGCGCTATCTTTGAGCTAATCAGGGAGAAGTGTTTAAAGGTGTGGCGGCGCATATTGGCACGCCGGGAGGACCTAGAGGATGCGAGGCGACCAGACGCTGACGCACGCGCGGACCCGCGCCGCCTCCTGGCTCGAGGGGGCGGGGCTCAGGCCCACGCGCCAGCGGCTGGCGCTGGCCGAGCTTCTGGTCGGCGACGGGCGCGACCGGCACGTGACGGCCGAGGGGCTGCACGAGGCGGCGATGGTCCGGGGCGCGCCGGTGTCGCTGGCCACGGTCTACAACACCCTGCGCGCCTTCTGCGGCGCGGGGCTGGTGACCGAGGTGACGGTGGACGGCACCCGCTCCTATTTCGACACCCGCGTCGACGACCACCCGCACTACTACTGGGAAGAGGAGGGCAGGCTCACCGACGCGCCCGCCGATGCGGTCCGCTTCGCAGCGCCGCCCGCGGTTCCGCCCGGAGCCGAGCTTGCCCGTGTGGACGTGGTCATCCGCCTGCGCCGCCCCCGAGGCTGAGGCGGCAACGCCACCTGATCCCAGGTTAACAGATCGTAAAATCGCGCCTGTAACCCACTGAAGTTACACGGCCGTTAACCTGTTTCACAGCGCAACACCCATTGTTGCGCACCGCCCCCCGCGCCTCAGTCGACCTCCTCGTCCGGCCCGACCCCCCACAGCACCGCGCGGGGCAGCCAGCCCTCGGCGCCGCCGGCGTCGATCCGGCACCAGGCCTCGGCGCAGGCCTCGAGCCGGCCGACCACGCCCGACTCGGCCAGCGCCCGGACCGCCGCCCCCTCGCTCGCGGCGGCGCGCAGCGGCACCGGCCCCTCGCTTCGCACCAGCACGGTGCGCACCCCCGAGAGCAGCGAATGGTGCACCCAGCCCCCCTGCCCCTCGGCGTCGCGGACCCGCCGCCAGGGTCCGTATTCCGCCGTGACCTCGAGCGGCAGGCCCCGCCGGACGAAGCGCCAGTCGATCCGCCGGTCGAGCCCCGGCCCCCGGCGCGCGTTGGCGCTCTCCGCCCGGATCGACACGAACCGCGGCAACGGCAGGCTCGTGACCGGGCCGGTGGCCTGCTGCGGATCGGGGACCGCCTCGGCGGCCGAGGCCGGACCACCGAGCGCCAGCGCCAGCGCCAGGACGACGAGCGACCCCCCCCACGCTGCGGGCCTCCGGGAAGCGGCTGGATTCTGCCGGGCCGGGCGTGCAATCATCCGCCCGCTATACCGCCCAGCCACAACCCGGGAAACAGGAAACCGCATGGCCCCTGCCGTCAAAGTCGTGGTGACGCGGCGCCTGCCGGCGCCGGTCGAGGCGCGGATGCGCGAGCTCTTCGACGTGGACCTGAACCCCGACGACACGCCGATGCCGCCCGCAGCACTCGCCGCAGCGATGGCCGAGGCCGACGTGCTCGTCCCCACGATCACCGACCGGATCGACGCCGCCCTGCTGGCGCAGGCGGGGCCGCGGCTGAAGCTGATCGCGAACTACGGCGCGGGTTTCGACCACATCGACGTCGCGACCGCGCTGGGGCGCGGGATCATGGTCTCCAACACCCCCGGCGTGCTGACCGAGGACACCGCCGACATGGCGATGGCGCTGATCCTCGGCGTGCCCCGCCGGCTCGCGGAAGGGGCGGCGCTGATGCAGCGCGGCGACTGGCAGGGCTGGAGCCCGACGGCCCTGATGGGCCACCGCATCGCCGGCAAGCGGCTCGGCATCCTCGGCCTCGGCCGGATCGGCCGGGCGGTGGCGGCGCGCGCCCGCGTCTTCGGCCTCGAGGTGCTCTACCACAACCGCCGGCGGGTCCATGCGGACATCGAGGCGCAGTTACACGCGGGCTGGTGCGAGAGCCTCGACCAGATGCTGGCGCGCCTCGACATCCTGAGCGTCAACGTGCCGCACACGCCCTCGACCTTTCATCTGCTGAACGCCCGGCGGTTGAGACTGATGAAGGATTCCGCCTACATCGTGAACACCGCGCGCGGCGAGGTGATCGACGAGAACGCGCTCACCCGGATGCTGCGGGCGGGCGAACTTGCCGGCGCCGGTCTCGACGTCTACGAGCACGGGCACGACATCAATCCGCGGCTGCGCGAGCTGCCGAACGTGCTCTTGCTGCCGCATATGGGATCGGCGACGATCGAGGGCAGGCTGGAGATGGGCGAGAAGGTGATCATCAACGTCAAGACCTTCGCCGACGGCCACAGGCCCCCCGACCAGGTCGTGCCGGCGATGCTCTGACAAAGTTGCTTAGACGAGGGAGGCGCGTATGGCCGACATCTATCAGCGCTCGGCGCAGGACAACCAGAGCCTGCAGGAGCTCGAGCTTTATCACGGGATCATGGACTACCGCGCCCGCTACGGCCTCGATCCGGTGATGCTGTCCAAGGGGCTGACCACCACCGCGAACCGCCACGTGATCGACACGCGCGAGAACGTCCTCGATGGGGGCGGCCTCCCCGGCGGGCAGAGCCTCCACACCTGGAGCGATGCGCCCTACCCCCGGAACGGCTCCGATCCCGAAGCGATGTGGGAGGCGCCGCAGCGGCTCGGCACCGGCTACCGCGACACCGGCTACGAAATCTCCGCCGCGGGTCAGCGCGACGTCGGCGAGGCGCTCGAGGGCTGGCAGGGGTCGCAGCCGCACAACGAGGTGATCCTGAACCGAGGTCCCTGGACCAACCTCGACTGGAACGCCATCGGCATCGGGGTCGATACCACGCGGACCGACGACGACTTTCTCGGCCGCGTGTATCACGTCTGGTTCGGTGAGGATCGCGATCCGACCGGCATTCCACGCATCGTCGGCACCGGCGCCTCCGACCGCATCCGCGGCACCGAGTTCGCGGACAACATTGTCGGCGCCGCAGGGTCCGACGCGATCAGCGGAAACGGCGGCGCCGATGCGCTCTTCGGCAGCCGCGGCAACGACCGGCTCCACGGCGGCAACGGCCACGACCGGCTGTACGGCCAGACCGGCAACGACTACCTCCGCGGCGACGCCGGAAGTGATCGGCTGGTCGGTGGCGACGGCGACGACATCCTCTCGGGCGGCATCGGCCCCGATGTCTTCTACAGCGGCCGCGGCTACGACCGGATGGCGGGCGGACCCGGCACTGACGTCTTCGTCTTCCGCTCGCGCCCCGAGGCCGGAATCGGCGCCACCCGCGACGTCATCGCCGACTTTGAGCACGGGACCGACCGGATTGACCTGCGCGTTCTCGACGCCGACCTGACGCGGGGCGGCGACCAGGCCTTCGACTACATCGGCGGTGCACGATTGTCCGGCACGCCGGGCGAGCTCAACTACCGCCATGGCGTGCTCTCGGCCGACGTGAACGGCGACCAGCGCGTAGACTTCCAGATCGACATCGGCAACGACGCGCGGCTGACCGACCCCGACTTCCTGCTGTAGCGCCGCTGCGGCCTCGGGATTGACCCGGAGCCGCGGCCGAGGCCAAGCTGCCGCGTGGGCCGGACCGAAAGGGGGCATCGTGCGCGAGAATTTCACCTGGCTGAACCCGCCGCCGCGCTGGAACTGTTCTGGGCAGGCGCTGGAGATGACGACCGGCGCGCGCACGGACTTCTGGCGCGAGACCTTCTATGGCTTCGTTCGCGACACCGGCCACGCTTGGCTCGCGCCGGTCGAGGGCGACTTCACGTTGAGCGCCCGCTTTGTCGCCGGCTATTCGGTGCTCTATGACCAAGCGGGGCTGATGCTGCGCCGCGATGCGGCGACCTGGATCAAGACCGGCATCGAGTTCACCGACGGGGCGATGCATTTCAGCGTCGTCGTCACCGGTCCGCGCTCGGACTGGTCGGTGCTGCCGTTGCCGGAGGCGGGGCCGGACACGGTCGTGGCGGCGCGGCTGACCCGCCACGGCGACGCGGTGCGGGTGGATTACGCGCTCGACGGCGGCGCCTGGCGGATGGCGCGGCTGGCGCCGTTCCCGCCCGACCCGGCGCAGGCCGGCGTCACCGCCTGCTCGCCCGAACGCGAGGGGCTCGAGGTGCGCTTCGACGCGATCGAGCTCGGCCCCGCCATCGCAAGAGAGCTGCATTCCCCGGACTGAAGCAGGCCCGCCGTTTACTAAACCTTTACGCGCATTTTGATCACAACCGTCGCAAATGCTATCACCGTCCTGGGGTAAGGGGTGACGGCGATGCGATGCGTTCTGGTATTCTTGGTTCTGGTCTTCGCTGCGCTCTGGGGGCCGCCGCGCGTGGTCGCGGCCGAAGCGGCCGGCCTCTTCGCCTCCTTCGACGCGCAGGCGTTCGATACTAGAGAGCGGCGGCTGCTGCAGACGGCCCTGGCGGCAAGCGGCGACTATCGCGGCAGCCTGGACGGTATCTGGACAGAAGCAAGCCGCGCGGCGATGACGAGCTATACGGCACGCCTCGGCACCGACGGGCCGCGCGGGGTGCATGTGGCGCTGCTCGTGCTCGCTCTCGCAGAGAAGGTCACGCGCGACGGCTGGGATTTCGTGCGCCCCGAAGGGCTCGGCCTCTCCTTCGCGCTGCCGCTCGGCGCGCTGGCGCCCGTGGAGGCGTTCGATGACGCCCGGCGCTGGCAGAGTCCGACCGGTGGCTTCGCTGCGACCGGCTTTGCCGGCGACGCCAGCGAGGCGGACCTGTGGCACGCGGCGGTGCTCGGCGATCTCGCGCTGGGCGGCGTGCATGAGGTCTTGCGCGAGCCCGAACTCCAGATCACCGCCGGCACCTCCTCCGACGGCTGGGCGGTCTATCTACACTCCGAGCGGCTGGGGGAAACGTGGCGCACCCTGTCGCTCGAGGCGGCGCCGGATGCGGATGCAGGCCAGGCGGGCTGGCTCGCGCTCACCGCCGCGAGCCTCCGGCGCGGCGCGGCGCTCACCTGGGACATGCCCGCGGACGGGCAGCTCGCGGCGCTGGTGGATGCGGCGATCGTCTTTCTCGCGGCGGCGCCGAACGGTCCCGACGCCGCGGCCGCCGAGGCCGAACCGGCGACGGTCGCCTTCGGTCCCGACGTCGGGGCGGCGCAGGCGCTGCCGCCGCAGCCCGAGGCGATGCAGGGTGCGGGCACCGGCTTCTACCTGGGCGAGCGGCTGATCGTCACCGCCGAGCACGTGATCGCCGGCTGCGCTGCGGTCACGCTCGCCGACGGGCGGCCGCTCGAGCTCGTCGGCTCCGACGCCGATCTCGACGTCGCAGCACTCGCGGCGCCAGCACCCGCGCCGGCCTGGCTGTCGCTCGGCGGGGCCGAAACGCCGCGACTGGGCCAGCCGGTACATGCGCTGGGCTTTCCCTATTACGCGCTCGCAGGAACCTCGCTCAACCTCACGAGCGGCAACGTCAGCGCTCTGACGGGGATCGACGACGACGACCGCTTCTTCAGCTTCTCCGCGCCGGTCCAGCCGGGAAACAGCGGCGGGCCGCTGCTCGACCGCACCGGCGCCGTCGCAGGGCTGGTCGTCGCCCGGCTGTCGGAAAGCTTCATCGCCGACGCCACCGGCACGCTGCCCCAGAACATGAACTACGCGCTCGGCGCGCGCGAGCTTTCCGCCTTCCTCGAACGCAGCGGCCTCGCCGCGGCAACGGGCGGCATCGGCGGCTTCGACATGAGCGCCGGGGCACCGTCCGAGATCGGCCGGGCCATCGTACCGATTCTCTGTCGCTGAGCCTGGGGGACCCTCAGGCCGGAACCTGGGTGCCGGCATGGGCCGCGACTGCAGCACCGAAGGAGCGGAACAGCGGCCGCGACACCGGGTCCTGCGCCGCGTTCCATTCCGGGTGCCACTGGACGGCGAGCGCATAGCCCGGCGCGCCGTCGATCACCA
>JBBQRM010000102.1:0-8705 GCA_038214855.1 Rhodobacterales bacterium
CGCCTCTGGCGTCGAGGACGATCCGGAGGCGCCGGCGGAGGCCGCGCCTGAGGCCGCCGCGGAGACCGCACCAGAGGCGGAGGCGCCGGCGAATAAGCCGCGCCGCCGCGCCCCGCGGGCCCGCAAGTCAGCGCCGGCCGAGCCCGATGCCGCGGCCGAGACGGGCGCGGCACCGGCGGATACCGAGGATTTGCGCGCGACGCCGCCTGCGGCCTGAGCCGCGCGGCAGCGTTCAGGCCTCCAGCCGGCTGATCATCACCGTCGCGAGGGGCTTCTTGCCCACGAGGTCGTTGCAGACCCGCGCCGTCGCCCGCCCCGCCAGCGCCTCGATCGCGTCGTCGTCGGCGAGCGTGTCGCGGTCGGCGCGCTTCAGCTCGCGGTCAATCTCGGTCTCGAGCGCGCCCGCGAGCCCGTCGCGCAGGCGGGCGATCTGCGGGAGGCCGCGGGTCTCGACCCAGGCCCCGCCCAGGGGGCGGCCGTTCTCGTCGATGATGATGCTGATCACCGCATGGCCGCGCATGGCCATGCGCAGCCGGTCGCGCACCACCCCGTCCATTGCACCGATCAGCTCCGTGCCGTCGAGATAGAGTCGTCCGGTCTCGACCTCGCCCACGATGCCCGGCCGCTCGGCGCCGAGATCGAGCATGGTGCCGTTCGGGGCCAGCAGCGCCGGGATGCCGCGCTCGTCTGCGAGTGCGGCATGCGCCGCGAGATGGCGGTGCTCGCCGTGCATCGGCACGAGCACCTCGGGGCGCAGCAGGTCCTGGAAGGCGATCAGGTCGGGGCGGTTGGCATGGCCGGAGACGTGATAGTGCCCGTCGGTGTCGTCGATCGTGCGCACGCCCTTCTCGCTCATCGCGTTGAGGATGCGCCCGACGCTCTTCTCGTTGCCGGGGATGGTCTTGGAAGAGAAGAGCACGGTGTCGCCGGGCTTGAGCTCGAGCCCCATGTAGCGGCCGACTGCGAGCTGGGCGGTGGCGGCGCGGCGCTCGCCCTGGCTGCCGGTGGCGAGCACCAGCAGCCGCTCGCGCGGGACGCCGTCGGCGTCCACCGGCTCGATCGTGGGGGGGAAGTGGTCGAGCACCTCGGTCGCGCGCGCGGTCTTAAGCATCGTGTTCATCGCCCTTCCCATCACCACCACCGTACGCCCCGCTTCGTGGCCGGCATCGGCGAGCGTCTGGAGACGGGCAACATTGGAGGCGAAGGTGGTCGCGACGACGAGGCCCCTTGCGCTGCGCATCAGCTCGGTGATCGGCTCGCGCAGGCTCGCCTCGGAACGGCCGGGCTGGGGCGAGAAGACGTTGGTGCTGTCGCAGACCAGCGCCTTGACGCCGGCGTCGCCGATGGCGCGGAACACCTCGGCATCGAACGGGTCGCCGACGAGCGGCGTCGGGTCGATCTTGAAGTCGGCCGAGTGGACGATCCGGCCCGCGGGCGTGTCGATCACCAGGCTCGAGCATTCCGGGATCGAATGCGAGATCGGCACGAAGCCCACGGTGAAGGGGCCGGCGGTGACGGTCCTGGGCCATGCGTCCACCTGGCGGACCTGGGTGGTGTCCTGGCCGGCGCGGTCCATCTTGTTCTGGGCGATCGCGGCGGTGAAGCGGCGGGTGTAGACTGGCGCCTTGAGCCGCGGGTAGAGGAGCCCCAGCGCGCCGACGTGATCCTCGTGGGCGTGTGTGATGAAGATCGCTTCGAGCCTGTCGGCGCGCGCGGCGATCCATGTCGGATCGGCCATGATCAGATCGACGCCCGGGCTCGTGTCCATGTCCGGGAAGGTGACGCCGACATCGACGAGGATGTAGCGCTCGGCGTCCTTGGGCCCGTAGCCGTAGACGTACATGTTCATGCCGATCTCGCCCGCGCCGCCGAGCGCGAGGTAGATCAGCCGGTCGGGTTTGGCCATTGTTGTGTCCCTCTAGCGGAATGTGCTCAAGCTTGAGCAAACTTCTAACATGTTGATATTACTATCGTTTTGGCACGTCATTAACCACAGGGAAAGGATTTGCTCATGCCCTAGTCCCTGTTCAGGGCGTCGATCAGCACCAGACCGTGGATGGTCAGGCCGGTGTCGACGCGTTCCAGCACGTCTGTGCCTTGCGCGAAGAGGGTGGACAAGCCCCCGGTTCCGATGACGGTCATGGGCACGGCGCGCTCGGTGCGGATGCGCGCGCAGATGCCTTCGACGAGCCCGACGTAGCCCCAGTAGATGCCCGACTGCATGCAGGCGACGGTGTTGGTGCCGACCACGCGCTCGGGCCGGGTCACGTCGATGAAGGGCAGCGCCGCGGAGGCATCGTGCAACGCCTGGAGCGAGAGGTTCACCCCCGGCGCGATCACCCCGCCCTCGTAGGCGCCGTCGTGGCCCACGACGTCGAAGGTGGTCGCGGTGCCGAAATCGACGACGATCAGGTTCGGCCCGTAGCGATCGTGCGCGCCGACGGTGTTGACCAGCCGGTCGGCACCGACCTGCGTGGCGGGATCGACGCGGATCGGCACCGGCAGCCGCACCCCGGGCTTGCCCACGACCTTGGGGCGGCAGCCGAAATAGCGATCCGAGAGCACGCGGAGGTTGAAGACGACCTGCGGCACCACCGAAGAGACGGCGACGGAGGTGACGCGCGCCTCGAGCTTGCGGTAGCGCATCAGCTCGTCGAGCCAGACGAAATACTCGTCCGCGGTGCGTTGGCGCTCGGTGCGGCAGCGCCACTCGGCCACCACCTCGCGCCCGTCGTGGAGCGCGAAGACGGTGTTGGTGTTGCCGACGTCAATGGCGAGCAGCACGGACCGGCTCCGGACGTGCGGGGGCGAAGTGGAGATCGGCCGCCGGCAGCGTCTCGCGCCCCGCCGCCGTCTGAAGGACCAGCGCGCCCGTCGCGTCGATCGTGCTGAGGATGCCGCTGACCGACCGCCCCGGCAGCCGTGCCGTCACCGGCGCGCCGAGGCCGGCGGCGCGGGCGAGCCAGGCCTCGCGCAGCGGCGCGAAGCCCGCGCGCACCAGCTCGGCCTCGCGCGCGGCGACTTGCGGCGCGAGACGGTCGAGGAAGGCTTCGGGCGCAATGCCGACGCCCGTCTCGGCGAGGCAGGCAGGCAGCAGGGCGCCTTCCTCGAGCAGCGCGGGATCGGGCACCGTCGCGAGGTTGACGCCGATGCCGATGACGAGCGCCGGAGCCCGCCCCGGCGGCCCGGCGGTCGCGAGCAGGATGCCGGCGAGCTTGCGCCCCGCGACGAGCACGTCGTTCGGCCATTTCAGCGCGAAATCCTGCGGCCGTCCGGTGAGGGCC
This sequence comes from Rhodobacterales bacterium, assembly GCA_038214855.1. Lineage (GTDB taxonomy): Bacteria > Pseudomonadota > Alphaproteobacteria > Rhodobacterales > Rhodobacteraceae > Amaricoccus. The sequence goes on from JBBQRM010000102.1 coordinate 3,285, forward strand.
GCCAGCGTGTCGTGGAGCCCCAGCGCCGCGACGAAGCCGCGCAGCGCGAGCGCCGGCGTCTCGCCCGCGGGGCGGCAGAGCAGCGAGGCGGCGAAGTTCCCCCGCGGCGTCGACCAGGCGCGGCCGCGGCGGCCGCGGGCGGCGGTCTGTTCCAGCGCGAGGATCCAGAGCGGCCCCGCCTCTCCCGCAGCCGCGCGGCGCAGCCCTTCGGCATTGGTGCTGTCGAGCCGCGCATGGACCTCGCGGCCGACGCCCTCGGGCCAGAGCGGGCGCACCTACTGAAACAGGCTGGCGGCGGCGGCGGCGGCCATCGCCTCGACGCCGAAGAGGTTGACGATCCCCAGAACCATCGCCGCGGCCGAGGCGCCGAGAAACGCCCAGTGCAGCACCGGCATCCGCCCGTCGAGCGGCTCGTCCAACGCTTCGGCGAAATACATCAGATAGACGATGCGCAGGTAGTAGAAGGCGCCGATGACGCTGGCGATCACGCCGGCGACGGCGAGCCAGACGAGGCCCGCATCGACCGCGGCCTTGAGCACGTAGAACTTGGCGAAGAAGCCCACGAGCGGCGGGATGCCGGCGAGGCTGAGCATCAGCACCGCGAGGGCTGCGGCGCGGGCGGGCTCCACCCGGCTGTAGAGGCCGAGGGCGGCGATGTCGGTCACGTGCTTGCCGTCGGTCTCCATGTTGAGGATGAAGGCGAAGACGCCGACGTTCATCGTGACGTAGATCGCCATGTAGATCAGCAGCGCCTGCGCCCCCTCGGGCGTGCCCGCGGCGAGGCCCATCAGCGCGTAGCCCATGTGGCCGATCGAGGAATAGGCCATCAGCCGCTTGATGTTGCGCTGGCCGATGGCGGCGATCGATCCCAGGAACATCGAGGCGAGCGACAGGAACACCAGGATCTGCTGCCAATCGGCGACGGCGGCGCCGAAGGCGTCGAAGAACACCCGGGTGATCATGCCCGCCGCCGCCACCTTGGGCGCGGTCGAGAAGAAGGCGGTGACCGGCGTGGGCGAGCCCTCGTAGACGTCCGGGGTCCACATGTGGAAGGGCGCGGCCGAGAGCTTGAAGGCCATGCCGGCCGCGAGGAACACCAGCCCGAAGATCAGACCCAGCGACATCGGGCCTTCGGCCGCGACGAGGGCTATGCCCGCGAAGGTGGTCGTGCCCGCGGTGCCGTAGACGAGGCTCGCGCCGTAGAGCAGCAGGCCCGAGGAGAGCGCGCCGAGCACGAAGTACTTGAGCCCCGCCTCGGTGGAGCGCAGGCTGTCGCGGCGGAAGGAGGCGATGACATAGGCCGCGAGCGACTGCAGCTCGAGCCCCATGTAGAGCACGATCAGGTCGGAGGCCGAGACCATGATCATCATTCCTACGCTGGCGAGCAGGATGAGCACCGGAAACTCGAACTTCATCAGCGCGTTCTTGACCAGATACGCGTGCGACAGCGCGAGCGTCGCCGCGGCGCCGAAGAGGATCAGCACCTTGGCGAACCGCGCGAAGCCGTCGTTGACGAAGGAAGCGTCGAAGGCATAGACCGTCACGCCCGGCGAGAGGCCGATCCAGACCCCCACCGCCACCATCAGCACGACGGCGGCCCAGAGGATCGTCGCGTCGGGGCCGCGTCCGTCGGCGCCGGGGCGGCTGAACGCGCCCCACATCAGCGAGGCCATGGCAGCCACGGCCAGCACCAGCTCCGGGGCGATCACGGCGAGATGTTCGTTGAGCATCGGAGCCCCCGCGTCAGTTCTGGGCGAGCGTGGTGGCGGCCACGTCCGCCGCATGCGTCTCGAGCAACGCTGCCACCGACGGGCCGATCAGGTCGAGCACGAGCGCAGGGTAGATGCCGAGGATCAGCGTGGCTGCGACCAGCGGCGCGAACAGCCATTTCTCGCGGCGGTCCATGTCGGAGATGGTCTTGAGGCTCGCCTTGATCAGGTCGCCGAAGGCCACGCGCCGGTAGAGCCACAGCGCGTAGGCCGCTGACAGGATTACGCCGGTCGCAGCGAAGAAGGCGACCCAGGTATTGGCCTGGAACGCGCCGGCGAGGGTGAGGAACTCGCCGACGAAGCCCGAGGTGCCGGGCAGGCCGACGTTGCCCATGGTGAACAGCATGAAGATCAGCGCGAAGACCGGCATCCGCACGACGAGCCCGCCATAGGCGGCAATATCACGGGTGTGCATCCGGTCGTACACGACGCCGACGATCAGGAAGAGCGCGCCCGAGATGAAGCCGTGGCTGAGCATCTGGAAGATGGCGCCGTCCAGCCCCTGCTGGTTGAAGGCGAAGATGCCCATGGTCACGAAGCCCATATGCGCCACCGAGGAATAGGCGATGAGCTTCTTCATGTCCTCCTGCACCAGCGCCACGAGCGAGGTGTAGACGATGGCGATCACCGAGAGGGTGAAGACGAAGGTCTGCATCAGCTCGGAGGCTATGGGGAACATCGGCAGGGAGAAGCGCAGGAAGCCGTAGCCGCCCATCTTCAGGAGGATCGCGGCCAGCACCACCGAGCCCGCCGTCGGGGCCTGGACGTGGGCATCGGGCAGCCAGGTATGCACCGGCCACATCGGCAGCTTCACCGCGAAGGAGGCGAAGAAGGCGAGCCAGAGCAGCGTCTGGACCCCGCCGGCGATGGGGATGCCGAGCACCGCGAGCGGCGTCGCGTCGAACGGATAGGCGAGCAGCGTCGGGATGTCGGTGGTGCCCGCAACCAGATACATCGCGATCATCGCAACCAGCATCAGCACCGAGCCGAGGAAGGTGTAGAGGAAGAACTTGAAGGCGGCGTAGATGCGCTCCTTGCCGCCCCAGATGCCGACGATCAGGAACATCGGGATCAGCCCTGCCTCGAAGAACACGTAGAAGAGCACCAGATCGAGCGCGCAGAAGACGCCGATCATCAGCGTCTCGAGCACGAGGAAGGCGATCATGTACTCCTTGACGCGGGTCTCGACGTTCCAGCAGGCACCGATGACGATCGGCATCAGCGCCGTGGTCAGCATCACGAACAGCACCGAGATGCCGTCGACCCCCATCTTGTAGGTGAGCCCGCCGAGCCAGGCCGATTGCTCGACGAACTGGAAGCCGGGATCCTCGGGGTTGAACCCCGCCAGCACGAACAGCGACAGCAGGAACGTGGCCGTGGTGGTGAAGAGCGCCAGCAGCTTGGCGTTCTGCCGGGCGTGCGCGTCCTCGCCGCGCAGGAACACGATCAGCACGACGGCACCGATCAGCGGCAGGAAGGTGACGAGCGACAGCAGGCTGTTCATCGCGCGATCATGCTCCCGAAGCTCAGCCACAGGATGAGGCCGACGAGCCCGAGCACCATCGCGAAGGCGTAGTGGAAGAGATAGCCCGACTGCGCCCGTCCCGCGAGCCGCGTCATCGCGGGCACGAAGCCCATGGCGAGCCCGTTGATGCCGCCGTCGATGGTCGCCCCGTCGCCCTGCTTCCACAGGGTGCGACCCAGCCACAATGCGGGACGCACGAAGATGCGGTCATAGAGCTCGTCGAAATACCACTTGTTGAGCAGGAACAGGTAGAGGCCGCGGTTGTGGCGGGCGAGCGTCGCCGGCAGCGACGGCTGGAGCAGGTAGAACCATATCGCGACGAGCAGCCCCCCCAGCATGGCGACGAAGGGCGAGGCCCGCACCCAGTCCGGCACCTCGTGGGCGTCGTGGATGACGTGGTTCTCGGGACCGGCGAAGATCGAAGGTCCGAAGAACTCCTTCACCCCCTCGCCGAAGAAGGAATCGTACCAGATCATCCCCGAGAAGATCGCCCCGATGGCGAGCACGCCGAGCGGGATCAGCATCGAGCGCGGGCTCTCGTGTGCATGCGAATGCGTATGATGATCGCCCCGCGCCTGCCCGAAGAAGGTGAGAAACATCAGCCGCCAGCTGTAGAAGCTGGTGAAGAGGGCTGCCACCACGATCAGCCAAAAGGCAAAGCCCGAGACCGGCGAGCGGGCCGCGTAAGTCGCCTCGATGATCGCGTCCTTGGACAGGAACCCGGCGAAGCCGATTTCGGTGAGCGGGATGCCGACGCCGGTGATCGCCATCGTCCCGATCAGCATCGCCCAGAAGGTATAGGGGATCTTCGCGCGCAGCCCGCCGTAGTTGCGCATGTCCTGCTCGTGGTGCATCGCGTGGATCACCGAGCCCGCGCCGAGAAACAGCATCGCCTTGAAGAACGCGTGGGTCAGCAGGTGGAACATCGCCGCGGAATAGACGCCGACCCCGGCCGCGACGAACATGTAGCCGAGCTGCGAACAGGTGGAATAGGCGATCACTCGCTTGATGTCGGTCTGCACCAGGCCGATCGTGGCCGCGAAGAAGGCCGTGCAGGCGCCGATCACGGTGATGAAGGCGAGCGCGTGCGGCGCGAACTCGAGCAGCGGCGACATGCGGCAGACGAGGAAGACGCCCGCCGTCACCATCGTCGCGGCATGGATCAGCGCGCTGACGGGGGTGGGGCCTTCCATCGCGTCCGGCAGCCAGGTGTGCAGGAAGAGCTGCGCCGACTTGCCCATCGCGCCGATGAACAGGAGCACCGAGATCACTTCCGCCGCGTTCCAATCGGTCCACAGGAACCGCATCTGCGTCTGCGCGAGCTCGGGTGCCGCGGCGAAGATGTCGGTGAAGTTCACGCTGTCGACCATGACGTAGAGCGCGAGGATGCCCATCAGGAAGCCGAAGTCGCCGACGCGATTGACAACGAACGCCTTGATCGCCGCGGCATTGGCGCTCGATTTGCGCCAGTAGAAGCCGATCAGCAGGTAGGAGGCCACACCGACCCCCTCCCAGCCGAAGAACAGCTGGAGCAGGTTGTCGGCGGTCACCAGCATCAGCATCGCGAAGGTGAAGAACGACAGATAGGCGAAGAACCGCGGCCGGTAGCTCTCGGTGTCGCGGAAATTGTCGTCGTGCGCCATGTAGCCGAAGGAATAGAGATGCACGAGCGCCGAGACGGTGGTGATGACGATCAGCATGATCGCCGTCAGCCGGTCGAGCCGGATCGCCCAGTCGGCACTCATGGAGCCCGAGGCGATCCAGCGGAACAGCACAACGCTCTCGCCGTCGCCTTCGAAGGTGAGGAACACCGCCCAGGAGAGCACGCAGGCGAGAAACAGGAGCGCCGTCGCGGTGACCGTAGCTGCCCGCTCGCCGAGCCAGCGCCAGCCGAAGCCGCAGAGGATCGCGCCGACGAGCGGCGCGAACAGGATGATCGCGGGCATCGGCAGGCTATCCCTTCATCACGTTGACGTCGTCGACCGCGATGGTGCCGCGGTTGCGGAAGAAGCACACCAGCACCGCGAGGCCGATCGCGGCCTCGGCCGCGGCCACGGTCAGCACGAAGAGCGCGAAGACCTGACCCACCATGTCACCGAGATAGGCCGAGAAGGCCACCAGGTTGAT
>JBBQRM010000103.1:0-8625 GCA_038214855.1 Rhodobacterales bacterium
GGAGGCGCCGAGGTCGCGCTGACCTGGCGCTCCGGCCGCACGGAGGCCGAGGTGATCGTGGCCGAGATCGCGGCGTCCGGCGGCAGGGCGCGCGCCTTCGCCTACGACACCGCCGCAGCGCCCGAAGCGCAGCTCGCGGGCGAGGACGGCGGCTTCACGCATGTCTACTACTTCGCGACCGGGCGGATCTTTCAGCATGGTGGGGCGATCTTCGAGCCGGCGCGCCTCGCGCCGTTCCTCGAGGCCTATGTCACGGGCTTCGCCGCGCTGGTCGAGCATCTGCTGGATGCGCAGCCCGAGGGGCCGCTCAGCGTGCTCTATCCGTCCTCCGTCGCCGTCGAGGACCGCCCGCCGCAGATGACAGAATATGCGATGGCCAAGGCCGCGGGAGAGATACTGGTGCAGGATCTCGCGCGTGCGCATCGGCGGCTCGCGGTGAGCGCGCCGCGCCTGCCGCGCATCCTGACCGACCAGACCGCGACCGTCCCACCTGTGGCGGCGGCGGATCCGGTCGAGGTGATGCTGCCGCTGCTGCGGGAGGAGGGGGTGGGAGGAGAGGGCCGGCGCTCACGCCCTGCTCAAGGTTGAGCAATCGGCTTAGTGTTTGTTTTTATTAGATTTTTCATGGGTCATTAACCACATGGAAAGGATTTGAGCCCCCGATTTGGGCCCCCACTATCCGGTCCGGGACAGCTAGAAGCGCCAGCCGCTCGGGACGGCTGGCGTCTCGCCCGCGGCGCGGGCGGTCAGGCGGACTGCTGGCGATCCGCCATGAACTGGTCGAACTCGGCCTTGTCCTTGGCGGCGCGCAGCTGTTCGAGGAAGGCGGTGAAGGCCGAACGCTCCTCCTCGAGCCGCTTCAGCGTCTCGGCGCGGTAGCTGTCGAAGGCGGCATTGCCGGTCTCGCCCATGGGCGCCTGCATCCCGCGGGACCGACGGCGCCAGGACTTGCAGCTGGTCATTTGGTTGCTCATGCGATTGCTCCAGATGGTATAGGCCAGAAGGGCGAGCCCGAGCGGCCAGAACAGGACGAATCCCACCACGATGGCGAAGATCCAGGCGGCGCGGCCGCGGTCGTCGAGCCAGTCCCGGGCCCGTTCCAGGGCGGCGCGGATCCGGGCGGGAAGGCTTCCCGAGGACTCCGGCCAGTCAGTCGCAGTATGCATCAGGCGCTCCTTTCTATGTTAATGTGCTTAACATTAACATAGATGGCGGAGCGCCGATCCGGGGTCAAGGGCGATCCGGAAATTATCGGGCAGCCGGCTCCGCCGCCCGGCGCGGCAGCATCGTCGCCGCCACCGCCGCCGCGAGACCTGCGAGAATGGCGCAGGCGATCATGCCCGAGCGCCAGGCCAGCAGAAATGCCGCCAGAAGCGCATCGTATTCGGGCGCGCCGGGCCCGGGCAGCACCCCGAACCGCGCCTGCGACGCACCCGCGGCCCCGGCGAAGACCCGCGCCGCCAGCGCCCCCACCAGCGCCACCGCGAAGAGGCCGGCGAGCCGGCTCGCGGCGTTGCTGATCCCCGAGGCCGCACCCGCGAGCGCGTCGGGGGCCGCATTCATCACCGCCGTCGTCAGCGGCGCCACCACCAGCGCCATGCCGCAGGCGAGCAGCACCACCGGCACCACGAGGCCGGGGACGAGTCCCGGCAGCGCCATGGCGAGCAGCCCGGCCGCCGCCGCGACGAGACAGGAGCCTGCGACCAGCATCGGCCGCGGTCCGATCCGGTCTGCGAGCGCGCCGGCCCGCCGCGCGGTCAGGCCGATGATCAGCCCGAGCGGCAGGAGCGTGAGGCCGAGCCCGCTCGCGCTCATCCCGCGGCGTCCGATGGCGTCGAAGGGGATGAGGAACAGAAGCCCCGACAGCGCCCCGTAGAGAAACAGCGTCATCACGTTGGCGCCGGTGAACGCCCGGGACGCGAACAGGCCGAGCGGCACCAGCGGCGCCCGCGCCCGCCGCTCGACCGCGACGAAGCCGGCGATGCCCGCCAGCCCCGCCGCGACCAGAGCCGCCGCGATCCAGCCCCCGCCGGCAGGCCCGGCGAGCGCCGTCAGCCCCAGCGTCAGCGACGCCGCCGAAGCGACGGCGAGCGCACTGCCGGCCCAGTCGAGCGGCCCTTCCCCCGGCGAGCGGCTCTCGGGGACGTGGCGCCAGGCGAGCCACAGGACGGCCGCGGAGAACGGCAGGTTGATCCAGAACGCCGCCCGCCAGCCCAGCGTGTCGATCAGCAGCCCGCCCACCGCCGGCCCCAGCGCCGTGGTGATCGCCGAGGCCCCGGCCCAGGTGCCGATCGCGCGCCCCCGCAGCGCGGGCGGGAACGAGGCGGAGAGGATCGCGAGGCTCTGCGGCACCATCATCGCGCCGCCCAGGCCCTGCACCGCGCGCGCCGCGATCAGCGACCCGACCGAGGGCGCGAGCGCGCAGCCCACCGATGCCGCGGCGAAGAGCCCGGTCCCGAGGACGAACAGCCGCCGCCGCCCGAAACGGTCGCCGGCCGCGCCGCCGATCAGGATCAGCGCACCGAGGATCAGCGTGTAGGCGTTCACCACCCATTGCAGCGCGCCGATCCCCGCGCCGAGATCGGTCTGCAGCACCGGCAGGGCGATCGTCACCACCGAGGCGTCGATGAAGGCCATCGCCGAGGCGAGAATCGTCGCCGCGAGAACCCAGGGCCGCGCCGCCTCGGTGCAGGGGCTGGCGCCCGCGGGCGCCGGTGGAGCCGCTCTCGCCGCGGGCGGCACCCCGCCCGATCCGTGTCCGACCATCGTTTCCCCTGCGTCAGCGCGGGATCAGCCCCAGCCCCCGCAGATAGATGCCCGTTCCGCTCTCGAGCATCTCCTCGGCGGAATAGGGGGCGCGGTCCCCCGGCTGGCCTCGCGAGAACAGCTCCACCACCCCGTGCGACAGCGCCCAGATGTGGTGCGCCACCATCGTCGCCGGCGGCCGCGCCTCGGGCGGCAGATGCGCCGACAGCCGCTCGGCCGCGCGCACCAGCACCGACATCGCCCGGTCCGCGGTCAGCGACAGCTCGAGATTGCCCGCGATCGCGACGCCGGATTCGAACATCGCCACGTAATAGCCGGGATTGGTCCGCGCGAAATCGAGATACGCCTGGCCTGCCGCGGTGAAGGCGGCGAGCGGCGAGGGGCGCCCGTCGTCGAAGGCCCGCTCGAGCCGGTCGCCGAAGAGCGTGAACCCCTGCCGCGCCACCTCAGCGATCAGGTCCTCGCGGTTCTTGAAGTGCCGGTACGGCGCGGCGGGGCTCACGCCCGCGGCGCGCGCCGCCTCGGCGAGGGTGAAGCCCAGCGGCCCCTTCTCCTCGATCAGCGTCAGGGTCGCATCGACCAGCGCCTGGCGCAGGTTGCCGTGGTGGTAGGATTTGCGCGGGCTCGGATCGGTCTCGGCCATGCGCGCCGGTCTAGCCGGGCGCCGACGCGACGACAAGCGATGCCGCCGCGCAAGGGTGAGGCGAACCGCTTCGACCTGCCGCGTCGTCGTGGACGAGCCGCGATCCGGCAGCGGAGGCGGGATCAGCGTCCTTCGCCGAACCGGTCGGCGACGAGTGCGCGCAGAGCCTCGGCGAGCGCAAACGTCTCGCGGCCGGTGACGTGAACGTCGATCTGCGTACCCCAGGCGGCGCCGAGCATCAGCAGGCCCATGATCGAGTCGCCCGACACGCACATGCCGTCGCGGCTGACCTCGGCGCGGGCGTCGAAGCGCTCGACCGTCTCGACGAACTTCGCCGAGGCCCGCGCGTGCAGGCCCTTTTCGTTGACGATCTCGAGGCTGAAGCGCATCGGTCCCCCGAAGCCGCGACCGCACGCCCGGAGGCGAGCCTCAGAGCGCGAGCCGCGCCGGGTCGGGCCGCAGCCCCTCGATGGAATTGATGTATTTGCGCCCGGCGGTCAAGGCGCAGGCCACCGCATCGGCCAGCGACATCCTCCGGGCCTTGGCGAGCTTGATCAGCATCGGCAGGTTCGCCCCATAGAGCACCGTGTAGTCCGCCCGCGTACAGGCCTCCACCGCGAGGTTCGAGGGCGTCGAGCCGAACATGTCCGTCACGACCACGACACCGTCGCCCTCGTCCACCGCGGCGACGGCGGCATCGATCTCGGCCTGTTTTGCCCCGCGGTCGTCCTCGGCGCCGATCGCGATCGCCTGCGTTCCCGGCAGCCGCCCGACCACGTGCTCCATTGCGGCGAGATATTCCCGCGCGAGACCACCATGCGCGACGATTACGATCCCGATCACGTCGAACCCACCCCCTGGAGCTGTCCGGCCGCCTCGACCGTCCGCTCCAGATCCCGATGTCGAGTAGATACGCGCCACCCATCGTCTGCAAGCGTATTCGCCAGCGCTTCGACCAACGCAACCGACCGGTGCCGCCCGCCGGTGCAGCCGAGCGCAAGCCCGAAGTAGCTCTTGCCCTCCGCGCCGTAGGTCGGCAGCAGGAAGCGCAGCAGGTCGACGAGCCTGGCGTAGAAGGGCGCGTAGTTCGGATCCGCTGCGACGAAGGCCGCCACCGCGGGATCGCGCCCGTCGAGCGGCCGGAGCTCGGCGTTCCAGTGCGGATTGCGCAGAAAGCGGCAGTCCATCACCATGTCGATACCGCGCGGCGTGCCGCGCTTGTAGGAGAACGACTGAACCGACACCGCCAGGCCCGCGCCCGGGACCTCGGCAGCGAAAAGCCGCGCCAGTTCGGCGCGAAGCTCGTGCGGCGTCAGCGCGGTCGTGTCGATCAGCACCTCCGCCCGCTCGCGCAGCGGCCCGAGCAGCGACTGCTCGCGCTCGATCCCGACCAGCGGCGTCTCGTGGGGGCTCGACGGATGCCGGCGCCGCGTCTCGGAGTAGCGGCGGAGCAGGACGTCCGCCTCGCAATCGACGTACAGCAGGACCGGCATTCGCCCGGTTTCCGCCCCGATGCGACCGATCAGCGCCATGAGCGAGCCCACGTCGAAATCGCGGTTGCGCGGATCGAAGCCGACGACCAGCGGCCGCTCGAGCGGCGGTCCGGCCAGAAGCCGCGGCATCAGCGACAGCGGCAGGTTGTCGATCGCTTCGAAGCCGAGGTCCTCGAGCGCATGAATGGCCGTGGACCGCCCGGCACCGGCAGGACCGGTTACGACGACGATCTCCTGACCTCTTGCGGAGGCCGATCCCGGACCGATTCCGCCTGCGACTGCCTCTGTCACCGAAAACCTGCTCTCGAAGAACGCTACAAAAGGAAAACTCACTGATCCGGCGCCCGACCGTTCTTCACGACAAACATCAACGCGACGTCAATATTGGGCACACCGCGCCCGTAAATCAATTCAATCCGTTTACCCATTAACGTGATCCCACCCGGCTGTGGCATTCGTGCCGCGGGCTCGCGGTCGAGATCGACGGCAAGCGCCACCGGCGCCTCCTGCACCGCCTCCGCCGCGATCAATCCGATGCCGCGGGCCTCGATCAGCCCGGCCAGCGCGGCCGGCGCCGAGGCGAGCAGCGCCTCACCCGCCCGGAGGAGCGCCACCCGGTCATCGGCGACCAGCCGTGCGCCCAGGCCCATCAGCCGCAGCGCCAGACCGGACTTGCCCGCTCCCGAAGCGCCGAGGATCAGGAGCCCCCTCCCGTCTATTGCAACCGCGCTCGCGTGGAGCATCAAAGGATTCGCACGCGGTGTCGTCACGGCGCCGACACCTTCCCTTTTCGGTACTTCCGAACGCATCCGAACCCCGACCCCAACATCCACCGACACCGGCTCGGCCGTTTTATGCCATTGAAATGCCGTTAACTCTATCGGCGCAATTCAATTCGCTGTGGCGCATGCTATAGACCCCGCGACGGCGCTTTCGCAGCTGCGAATATGCAGCGGGACAGCAATGCGCCCTGATCGGTGGGGTCTGGCCTGGTGCGCAACTTCGTCGCGACCGGCCGAGAGAGGGAGTTTGGACGCATGGCGATGGACGTGGTCAATCCGCGGATGACCCTGGAGGCAACCGGCATCGAGGGCGCTCGCGGCCGCTACAACCTGACCGACCCGGCGCTGGTACAGGCCGCCATAGCGCGCGGCGAGGGCGCGCTCGGCCAGGGCGGCACGTTGCTCGTGGACACCGGGGCGCACACCGGCCGCTCCCCTCGGGACAAGTTCGTGGTGCGCGAGCCATCGGTGGAGCCGGACATCTGGTGGGAGAACAATCCGCCGATGAGCCCGGAACATTTTGAGACGCTGTTTGCCGACATGCGCGCTCATGTCGCAGGCAGCGAGCTGTTCGTCCAGGACCTCTACGCCGGCGCCGATCCCAAGTACCGGCTGAACGTGCGGGTGGTGACGGAATTCGCGTGGCACGCGCTTTTCATCCGCCACATGCTGCGGCGTCCCGATCCGGCCGATCTTGCGGGCTTCGAGCCCGCGTTCAGCATCCTCAACTGCCCCAGCTTCCGCGCCGATCCCGAGCGTCACGGCTGCCGGTCGGAAACGGTGATCGCCATCTCCTTCGAGCGGCGCCAGATCCTGATCGGCGGCACCGCCTATGCCGGCGAGAACAAGAAGTCGGTCTTCTCGATCCTCAACTACCTGCTGCCCGAGAAGGGCGTGATGCCGATGCACTGCTCGGCCAACCACGCGAAGGGCGATGCGGACGACGTGGCGGTGTTCTTCGGGCTGTCCGGCACCGGCAAGACGACGCTCTCGGCCGATCCCGACCGTGTGCTGATCGGCGACGACGAGCACGGCTGGTCGGACACCGGCACCTTCAACTTCGAGGGCGGCTGCTACGCCAAGACCATCCACCTCTCGGCCGAGGCGGAGCCGGAGATCTATGCGACCACCTCGCGGTTCGCCACGGTGATCGAGAACATGGTCTACGATCCGGTGACCCGCGAACTCGACTTCGAGGACGACAGCCTGACGCCCAACATGCGCTGCGCCTATCCGCTCGAGGCGATTCCGAACGCGAGCGACAACGCGCGCGGCGGCCAGCCGCGGCACGTGATCATGCTGACCTGCGACGCCTTCGGGGTGTTGCCGCCGATCGCGAAACTGTCGCCCGCGCAGGCGATGTATCACTTCCTGTCGGGCTTCACCTCGAAGGTCGCGGGCACCGAGACCGGCGTGACCGAGCCGCAGCCGACCTTCTCGACCTGCTTCGGAGCGCCGTTCATGGCGCGCCGGCCGGAGGTCTACGGGGCGCTCCTGCGGGATAAGATCGCGGCCTCGGGCACGCAATGCTGGCTGGTGAATACCGGCTGGACCGGCGGCGCCTTCGGCACCGGCAGCCGGATGCCGATCTCGGCCACCCGCAAGCTGCTCTCCGCGGCGCTCAGCGGCAGCCTTGCGGACGGGCGCTTTCGCCGGGACCCGAACTTCGGCTTCGAGGTGCCGCTGGAGGTGGCGGGGGTCGATGCAGCCCTCCTCGATCCGCGCGGGACCTGGGCCGACCCGCAGGCCTACGACGCCCAGGCCGCGAAGCTGGTGAAGATGTTCGCCGGCAATTTCGCCCAGTACGAGGCCCATGTCGGCGAGGACGTGCTCGCCGCGGCGGTCAAGGCAGCCTGATCCGGGGTCGGCCGAGGGCCGGCCGGCCGCGGCAGCGAGGCGGCGCGAGCCGCTGTTGCACCGTGCAACATGCAGAGGCGCGTTGGAAACGCTGGATAAATTCCGGCGTTTTCATCTTCTGTTAAGTTTGTCGCGCGCTTCCGCCGCTCGGCCGCGCGCGCCCCTGCCTCGGTTCAGACGAGCGCGCGGCGCAGCAGGTTGAGCCCCGCGACGATCAGCACGCCGAGCGTCACCCGGCGGAACAGCTCCTGGTCGAGCCGGTCCTGCACCCGGTAGCCGAGGGTCATCGCCGCCATCGTCGGCAGCACCAGCCAGGCCGAGACCGGCAGCGTCGTGGGGTTGAGCACACCCGAGCGCAGATGGGCTGCGACCAGCACCACCGAACCGACCAGGAAGCCGAGGCTCTGGACGCGAACCATCTCGACCCTTTGTGCGCCTGCGGCCAGCAGGTAGAGCACCAGCGGCGGTCCCCATATGCCCGAGATGCCGCCGAAGAACCCAGCCACCAGCCCCGCCGCATATTCCGCCGCGTTGCGGTGGCGCGGCGGGAAGGACGGCCGCCAGCCCAGGAGCTGCGAGACGCCGAAGAGCGTGATGGCGACACCCAGGATCAGGAACATCGCCCGGTCCGACAGGGCCACGACCAGTTGCGCGCTGAGCGCGATCGTCGGCGCCAGCACCAGGTTCATCCGCCAGAACTTGCGCAGGCTGCCCAGCGCCTCGCCCACGCCGTTGCGCAGAGCCTGGAAGAGGTTCGCGACCAGCGTGGGCACGATCAGGAGCGCCAGCGCCACCTCGAGCGGCAGGAACGAGCCCATCGTGCTGAGCGCGATCATCGGCAGCGCGAAGCCGACCACGCCCTTGCCGAAGCCGCCGAGGGCGAGCGCCGCGCCCGCGCCCACCAGCGCCGGCATGCCGAAGGCGGCGACGAAGCTCTCGACTCCAAGCATTGCTGTCCCGGCCCCGCCGCCCCGCAGGCCGGTGATGACAGCCGCGGAAGTCGAGGGCAACGCCAATCAGCCGGAACCGCTCGTATCTGGGGCCTCCCTGCATTTCGCCCGGAGGTGAGCGTGGGCGAAAAGCC
>JBBQRM010000104.1:0-8607 GCA_038214855.1 Rhodobacterales bacterium
TGTTGTTGACCGCGTTGCCGCCGGCGCCGCCGACGCCGATCACGGTGATCCGCGGGCTGAGGTCGTTGCTGACCGGGATGGAGAGTTTGAGTGTCATGCTGCCGTCCGCCTGTCCTGTTTGCCCCGTTGAACCGGGCCTGCACCCGGGAGACTCGCCTGCGCCTAAGTCGTGATCGTAGCGGAACATACCGCTAGGGTCACGAACTTTTGGCCTCTTACCCGCAATATCTGGTAGTCTCACACCAGATAAACCGAGTTTTTCCACGTTACGCACTAGTTACCAGTTCTCCTTGAACCACCTCAGCGCCCGGGTCACCCGGCGCGCGCCCTGCCGGTCCGCCGGCACCTCGAAGTCCCAGCATTCGTCCTGCGGATGCGCCGCGTGCAGCGCGAGCCCGACCGCCGTCGCGAAGCCGGTCCCGGTCGCCGATTGAGGCAGCCCCTGGACCCTCAGCGGCGCGCCGACCCGGCACTGGCGTCCGAGGATCCGGCCTGCCACCAGCTCCAGCCCCTGGATCTGCGCGCTGCCGCCGGTCAGCACGATCCGCTGCGAGGGCAGGTACTCGAAGCCCGAGGCGTCGAGCCGCGCGCGCACCTCCTCGAGGATCTCCTCGACCCGCGGCCGCATCACCCCGATCAACTCCGAGCGGCTGACCTGCCGGCGGTCGTGGTCGCGGTCGCCGAGGATCGAGGGCAGCTCCAGCATGTCGCGGTCGTCGAGCCCCGTCGCGACCAGCCCGCCGTGCATCGTCTTCAGCCGCTCGGCATCGGCCATCGAAATCTGCAGCCCGTGACAGATGTCCGCGGTGACGTGGCTTCCGCCGATGCGCACCGTGTCGGCATAGATCATCTGCCGCCGCACGAAGATCGAAAGCCCCGTGGCTCCGCCGCCGATGTCGATGCAGGCGGCCCCCAGCTCCTGCTCGTCGGCCACGAGGCTCGCGAGCCCGCTGGCATAGGACGACACCACCACCCCCGCGAGCTCGAGGTCGCAGCGCCGGATGCAGTGCAGCACGTCGCGCAAGGGCGCGCCCGCGATCGTCAGCAGGTGCATGTCCACCGCGAGCGCGTCGCCGATCTGCCCCCGCGGATCGGCGAGCCCCGAGCGGCCGTCGAGCACGAAGTTCACCGGCAGCGCGTGGATCGCCTCGCGGTCCGGACCGTAGTCGGGGATGTCGCAGGCCGCGAGCACGTGGCCGATGTCGCGCTCGGCCACCGCGCCGTTCGCGACCTCGGTCTCGCCGGTGACGCCATACGACCTCGCCCGCCCGCCGGCGAAGCTGACCAGCACGTGGTCGACCCTCAGCCCGGCCATCTTCTGCGCGACCTGGATCGCGGTGCGCACCGCGCGCTCGCATTCCTCCATCGCGGCGATCTCGCCGAAGGCCACGCCTCGCGAGCGGGTGTTCGCCGCGCCGATCACCCGGAATGCCCCCGGCGTGGGGCGCGGGCCCTCGGCTGTCTCGGCGTCGCGCGGCACGAACTGGAGCACGAAGCAGGCGACCTTCGAGGTGCCGATGTCGAGCACCGCCAGCACACCGCGCCGCATCGCCGCCTCGCGCCGGGCCCGCATCGCCCGCTGGGTCTCGTAGAGCTGGCGTCTCATGATTTCCCTTCCGCCGCCTCCGCGCGCCGCCGCGCCGCCTCCGCCACCGCATGCTCGCCCAGGCGCAGCATCGGGCGGGCCGGATCGCGCAGGTCCACCACCGTCACGTCGCGCGCGAGCAGGTCCTGCGCCCGGTCGAGCGCCAGCACCGACGCCAGCGCCTCGCGCGCGCCCGTCTCCGGCAGCGCGATCACCTGACCGCGGTCAAGCACCAGGTCCCAGCGCCGCTCGCCCCTGCGCACCAGCCCGCGCAGCCGCGCCGCCAGCGGCCGCGCCTCGGCCAGAAGCGTCAGCGCCTCGGGCACCGCGACCTCCGCACCCCCGCCCGCGATCAGCGGCAGATCGGGCCGCCGTCCGCGCCCGTCGATTTCCGCCACCCGGACGCCGCCCGCGTCGAGCAGCTGCAACCCGGCCTGCGTGCGCCAGACGACGACCGGCAGCCGCTCGACCGCGCGGATCTCCAGCACCCCGTTCGGCAGCGCCCGCACCCGCGCCCGTTCCACCGCGTCGAGCGCCTCGATCCGCGTGCGCACCGCGCCCACCTCGACCTCGAGCGAGCGCGCCGGCAGATCGACGAAGGCCGCGACCCGGATCTGCTCGGCCAGATCGGGGCTCACGTCCGGCACCGCGATCTCGGTGATCGTGAACTGCGGCCGGTCGACGATCGCCAAGCGCAGCCCCGCGACCGCCGCCTCGGCGCGGGCGCGCAGCTCGAGCTCCGCCGCCAGCGTCCAGCCCGCCAGCACGACCGCGAGCATCGGCAGCCCGACGTTCACGCTCCGCCGCACCCCCGGCCGCAGCCACAGCCGCGTCAGCCGGTAGCGCAACCGCGAGGGCGCCGGATCGCGGCGGCGCTTCACCGGGAGCACGAGGCGTCCTCCACCATCCAGCGCACCAGCGCCCCGAAGCCCATGCCGCAATAGGCCGCCTGCTCGGGCGCGAGCGAGGTCGGCGTCATCCCCGGCTGGGTGTTCGTCTCGAGCAGGTAGAGCCCCGCCAGCCCCCGCGCCTCGTCCCAGCGGAAGTCGGTGCGGCTCACGCCCCGGCACCCCAGCGCCCGATGCGCGCGCAGCGCATGGTCGAGGCAGGCCTCGGTGATCTCCGCCGGCACCGCCGCCGGCACCACGTGCCGCGACCCGCCGGGCGCATACTTGGCGTGATAATCGTACCAGCCCTCGGCGATGATGTCGGTCACCGCCAGCGCCCGGTCGCCCATAACCGTCGCGGTCAGCTCGCGCCCGGGGATGAACCGCTCGACCATCAGCACGTCGGGCATGTCGCCCGAGACCTGCGCCGGCCCGTTCGCGTGCTCGTGCACGAGATACACCCCGACCGAGGACCCCTCGTTCACCGGCTTGACCACATAGGGCGGCGGCATCGGATGCGACCCGCGCACCTCCGCCCGGCAGACGAGGCGCCCCTCCGCCACCGGTAACCCCGCCGCGGCGAAGGCCTGCTTGGCGCGCAGCTTGTCCATCGCCAGCGCCGAGGCGAGCACGCCCGAATGCGTGTAGGGCAGCCCCAGCCACTCCAGCAGCCCCTGAACGCAGCCGTCCTCGCCCCAGCGCCCGTGCAGGGCGTTGAACGCGACGTCCGGGGCCGCGGCGCGCAGGTCGCGCACGAGCTCGTCGCCCGCGTCGATCTCGACGACGTCGAAGCCCTCCTGCCGCAGCGCAGCCGCGCATTCGCGACCTGAGACGAGCGACACGTCGCGCTCGGCCGAACGGCCGCCCATGAGTACTGCGATGCGGGCGCTTGTCCTGCTCGACATGCCCGCCTCAATTCTTGTCGCGCCCCATGGCCTTTGCGGCCTTGGCTGGGGTCTGTCGCGCGGGCCTAGTCTCGTCCGACCCGCATGATTTCCCACTCTAGCGTCAAACCGCTGGTCTCGAAAACCTTTTTTCGCACCAGCTCGCCCAGATTCTCCAGATCGGCGGCACTCGCCCCGCCGGTGTTGACCAGGAAGTTCGCGTGCATGGGCGACATCTGCGCGCCGCCCAGCACCGCGCCCTTCATTCCCGCGCCCTCGATCAGCTTCCAGGCCTTGAGGTCGTGCACGTCCTCCGCGCGCCCGGTGGACGAAAACCCTGCCGGATTGCGGAACGTCGATCCCGCCGAGCGCTCGCGGGTCGGCTGCGTCGCATCGCGCCGCGCGACCTGGTCTTCCATCCGCGCCGCCAGCGCCGCCGGCTCCCCTGCCGGCCCTCGGAACACCGCCTCGATCAGCACCATCCCCTCCGGCACCGCGCTGTGCCGATAGCCGAAAGCCATGTCCTCCGGCCCCAGCGTCACCGTTTCGCCCGCCCGCGTCACCCCCCGCGCCGAAACGAACACATCCGCCGTATACGTGCCGTAACACCCGGCGTTCATCCGCACCGCCCCCCCGACCGACCCGGGGATCGTGCGCAGGAAGCCAAGGTCCACCCCCGCCTCCGCCGCCCGCCGCGCCACCTGCGCCCCCAGCGCCGCCGCACCCGCGGCCACCGTGTCGCCTTCGACGCGCACCGTGTTGAACCCCCGCCCCAGCCGGACCACCACGCCCGAAATCCCGCCGTCGCGCACGATCAGGTTCGACCCCACCCCCATCGCCATCACCGGCACCCCCTCCGGCAACGCCCGCAGGAAGTCCGCGAGATCCGCCTGGTCCGCCGGCTGGAACAACCAGTCCGCCGGCCCCCCGACCCGAAGCCAGGTCAGATCCGCCATCGCCCGCCCCGGCGTCAGGATTCCGCGCACCGGCGGCAGATCCAGGCCCGCGCTCACCATTCCCCCCGCCCCGCCACGCGCTCCGCGGCCTCCCCGCGCCGCGCCCCGCGTTTCATACTGACAAGCTTACCTGGAGAGCAGACGGCACGCGCGCACACGCGCGTGCCCACCAAAAAGACTCCGCGCGCACCCGCGCGCTCATGATGGCGCCAACCGGCGCCCCGACCCCGGCCCCCACCCGCAGCCAGGTCAGATCGGCCATGGGACGGTTCGGGGTCAGGGTGCCACAGAGGGGAGACTCGGTCAGATCCAGCAAAAGTAATCAGCCTCCACTCGAGATCCTGGCCACAAGAGCCATCCGGACATCCTGCATCCCTTCGCCCAGCACAATGGCTCCACCCGCGACTGGCGCATACGCGGGCAATCCAACGGCGGTAAAGGGTCCTGCAATCGCACCGCCCAATGCTATTCGCGCTCCCAAGACAACACGCGCATCGGCATCTCGTCCAAGCACGATCTTCTCGGCTCCGCACCCTTATCCCACGCCTGAGGCGGGATCAGCGCAACGTCGGTGGGCAGACCCGCCCCAGTCCTGCGGCTCACACGCCAGCGCCCTATCGTACCACTCGACCCAAAACGCCCACTCCGGCTCGTCGGCAAGAAAAGCGGCACGCGCGCGCCCCCAAAGATCGTGAAGGGGATTCTCCCCCGGCCAGAGCGGTAGGCTGTCAAGCGAGCGGCCAGTCTCAGACGAACTCCGGTTGATCCCTGCGGGCCGCGCTTGCTCGGACCGGATGAGCGAGGCTCCTGTGGAGCCTCGCCCGGTCCGTCGCCCGGAGCCACCGGCGCAGGGCGAGGGGGGTGCAGCCTGGACCGACGCGCGCAATCGGGCCGCGCCTGCCTGGGCGGGCGCGGCAACGCGCCTGCCGTCACGCCGGAGGCGTGCCTTCGGCACGACGGGCAGGCAGGCGCGGACCGATCTGTCGCGGGACAGATCGGTCGGGACGGCGGAGAGGTGGCGCCTCACATGGGAAGAAATCCGAAGCAATCACCCGGAGCCAGTCTCAAACGCCGCGCAATCGGTGCGAAGAGCAGACAAGAATGCGCCGGAGGCATCGCCGGAAGCATGACCCGCGGCGTCGGCGGCGTCGGCAGCATGGCCGGCGTCTCCGGCGGCATCTGTGACGGTATGCATAAGAGCTTGTATGGCATCGGGGGCGGCGGCGAGGGCGGCGGCTCTGGCCTCGCTGGCGGCGGCATCCATCGTGGCGGCGTAGGCGGCGCAGCGGGTGGCGTTGGTGGCAAACATCGTGGCGTCGCGGGTCCCGGCGAGGGCCGCATCGGTGGAAGCGGTGTGGGCAGTGTTGGCGGCGGCGGCCGCACGCTCGATGGCGGGCGCGACCTGGAGACGTGAACCCATTGCGGCCACACCTGCCGTCAGGTTCAGTCGGAAGAACAGCACCTGTTTCAGCCCGGGCTTCTGTGACGGTGCCGAGTCGAGGATGATCGGCAAGACCCGCATCGCCGCGCGATGTGCAATGGCGACCGACAGCCGATAAGCGAGATCCCGCTCCGCCTCGCTTCCGGTCGGCCGCTCCCTCAGCCACGCCGCAAGGGCATCCCCGCTATCGATGTCCTCCGGCGTCACGCGCGGCCCATCCGCCTCATCCCTTCATGGTCCGACCACAAAGCGTGCGAGGCCAAATCCTTTCCATGTGGTTAATGACATGGAAATATATTTTCACAATCAACAACTTGTCAATTTGCTCAACCTTGAGCACCCCTGAGCTCAAACCCCGACCTTCTCCGCCGGCGCCCCCAGCCGCTCCGGCAGCCCGTTCGCCCAGGCCGTGATGTTCCCCGCCCCGAGGCAGACCAGCATGTCCCCGGGCCGGCATTCCGCCCGCACGAACTCCGCCAGCCCCTCTTCGCCCGTCAGCGCCAGCGCCCGCCGGTGCCCGTGGGCGACCAACCCGCCGACCAGCGTGTCCCGGCTCACCCCCTCGATCGGCGCCTCGCCCGCCGAATAGACCTCGGCGATCGCCACCGTATCGGCATCGTTGAAACAGCCGCAGAACTGGGTGAACAGGTCGCGCAGCCGGGTGAAGCGATGCGGCTGGTGCACCGCGACGACCCGTCCCTTCGTCGCCTGCCGCGCCGCGCGCAATACCGCCGCGATCTCGACCGGATGGTGGCCGTAGTCGTCGATGATGGTGACCCCGCCGACCTCGCCCACGCGGGTGAAGCGCCGGTTCACCCCGCCGAAGCCCGCGAGCGCCTTGCGGATCGCATCCTTGGGAATGCCCAGATGCCGCGCCACCGCCACGGCCGCGAGCGCATTCGAGACGTTGTGTTCCCCGGTCATCGGCAGCTTCGCGCCCTCGATCGCCCCGCCCTCGGCGTTAAGCGCGATGTCGAACACCGCGCCTCCGTCCTCGAAGACAAGCCCCCGTCCCTGCACGTCGGCCTGCGGATTGAAGCCGTAGGTCGTGACCCTGCGGTCGGCGATCCGCCCCACCAGCGCCTGAACCTCCGGATGGTCGATGCAGGCGACCGCAAGACCGTAGAAGGGCAGGTTCGACACGAACGTGTCGAACGCCGCGCGCAGGCTGTCGAAATCCCCGTAATGGTCCAGATGCTCCGGATCGATGTTGGTGATCACCGCCACCGTCGCCGGCAGCTTGTTGAACGTCCCGTCGCTCTCGTCGGCCTCGACCACCATCCACTCGCCCTGCCCGATCCGCGCGTTCGAGCCATAGGCATGGATCACGCCGCCGTTGATCACCGTGGGGTCCATCCCGCCCGCGTCGAGCAGCGCCGCGACCATCGAGGTCGTCGTGGTTTTGCCGTGGGTGCCCGCCACCGCGACGTTCGACTTCAGCCGCATCAGCTCGGCCAGCATCTCCGCGCGTCGCACCACCGGCAGCTTGCGCGCCCGCGCGGCATCCAGCTCGAGGTTGCCCGGCTTGATTGCCGAGGAGATCACCACGACCTGCGCGCCCTCGAGGTTCTCCGCGCTCTGCCCGAGGAACACCCGCGCCCCCATGCCCGCCAGCCGCTCGGTGATCGGCGACGGCCGCAGGTCCGAGCCCTGCACCTCGAACCCGTGGTTGAGCAGCACCTCGGCGATCCCCGACATGCCGATGCCGCCGATGCCGACGAAATGGATGGCCCCGACATCGTGGGGCAGCCGGGTCTCACCGTTCATCTCTCGCCTCTTTGCCCAAGATCCTCGACCAGCGCCGCCAGCCGCTCCGTCGCGTCCGGCCGCCCCTGCGCGGCACTCGCCCGCGCCATCGCCTCCGCTCCCTCGGCATCGCCGAGGATCGTGGCGATGTGATGCGCAAGGACTTCCGGCGTCAGCGTCGCCTCGCGGATCATGAACGCCCCCCCCGCCGCGACCAGCCCCGCCGCGTTCGCCGCCTGATGGTCGCCGGCCGCCGCGGCGAAGGGGATGAGGATCGCCGGCCGCCCCACCACGGTGATGTCGGCGATGGAGCTCGCACCCGCGCGGCTGATCACCAGCGTGGCCTCGGCGAGCCGCTCGGGGATGTCGTCGAAGAAGCCCCGCAGCTCCGCCGCCACCCGCATCGCCGCATAGACGTCCTGGGTCCGCGCCATGTCCTCGGGCCGCACCTGCTGGACCACCCTCAGCCGCGCCCTGAGCCCCTCGTCGAGCCGCGCCACCGCCTCGGGCACCGCCCGGGAGAACAGCCCCGCCCCTTGGCTGCCGCCGATCACCAGCAGCCGCATCGGCCAGTCGCCCGGAGGCGCGTAGGTCGCCCCCTGCTGGTCGAGCACGCTCGCGCGCACCGGATTGCCGGTATGCACCGCCCGCGCCCCCTCCGGCAGCGCCGTCGGCCAGGTGCCGCAGGCGACAGCATCCACCCGTCCCGCGAAACGCCGGTTCACCTGCCCCAGCACCCCGTTCGATTCGTGGATCAGCCGCGGCAGCTTCAGCATCACCGCCGCCGCCAGCCCCGGCACCGCCGGATAGCCGCCGAAGCCCGCGACGCAGGTTGGCCGGTCCCTGCGCATCGCGGCGAGGCAGGCCGCCGTTCCCGCGCCGAGCGACAGCGGAACCCCGAGCCGCGCCAGCCAGCTTCCCTGCGCGAAGCTGCCCGAGGCGACCGGCCGCCGCTCGACCCCCGGGGGAAACCCGTCTGCATAGCGCATCCCCCGCGCGTCGGTCGAGAGCGCCACCCGCCAGCCGCGCGCCAGCATCTCCTCGGCGAGCGCCTGCGCCGGGAACATGTGCCCGCCGGTACCGCCGGCCGCGATCACCAGGAGCGGTG
>JBBQRM010000105.1:0-8543 GCA_038214855.1 Rhodobacterales bacterium
AGGAACAGCCGCGGGCTCAAACGCGCCTCACGGGCCGGCCTCTGCGCGGTGCGCAAACCCTAACGAGTGGTAATAACGCGATATTTTATCCAATCATTTCAAATGGAAATTGCATGTTGCGCCGTGCAACATCGGGAAACGCGACCCGCAAAGCACCCCCTCACCCCGCCCCGCGGCCCCAGAGGAACAGCCCCGCCGCGTCGCACGCGGCCACGGTCGCCTCCCTGTCGAGCACCAGCACGCCGCCTGCCTCGACCGCGATGCCGGCGAGGCCTGCCGCCTGCGCCGCCCGCACCGTCTCGGGCCCGATCGCCGGCAGATCGACCCGCCAGTCCTGCCCCGGCTTCGGCGCCTTGACCAGCACGCCGCGCGCAGCCTCCGACCGGTGCCGCGGCTCGGTCGCGCCGACGAAGCCGAGCATCGCGTCGGTGCCCTGCACCGTCTCGATCCCCAGGCAGAGCCCGCCCGCGACCACCGCCGCCTGACCGACGTCCGCCGGCCCGAGCTGCGCCAGGATCGCCGCTGCGCGGTCCGCGTCGGCGCGGTCCGCCTCCGAGGGCCGGGCAAGCGTCGGGATGCCCTCTGCCGCCAGCAGATCACCCAGGATGTCGTGGGGCGCGCGCAAGTGCAGCCCCTCGGCTTCGAGAATGTCGCTCACCAGCCGCAGCGTCGCGTCGTCGCCCGAGCGGATACCACCGAGCACCTTCGGCGCCAGCCGCAGCATCGTCAGATCGAAGCGGCGGGGCTTGAGCTCGGGGCGTGCGATCCCTCCGGCGAGCGTCACCTCACGGCAACCGGCGCGGCGCAGGTCGGCAAACAGCCGGCCGGGCTTCTCGAACACCGCCGGCAGCACCGGATGCCCCTCGAGCCAGTCGAGCGACACCCCCTCGAAAGCGACCACGCGGTAGCTCCGGCCACGCCGTGCGCACTCCTCGGCGATCAGCCGCGGCAGTGCCCCGCGGCCGGCAACGATGCCGAGTCCCTCCGTGGAGGCGCTCACGCTGGGGGCAGCGTGAAGGCGCGCGAGCCGCCCTCGAGGATGAACCGCACGATCTCGGCGACCAGCGGGTTGCCCGCCTCGCGCGCCTCGGCCGCACGCGCCCGCTCCTGCAGCGTACCCTCGCCCTCGAAGAGCGTTCGATAGGTGCCGCGCAGCCCGTGGATGTCCGCGCGCGACGCCTCCCGCCGCTTGAGCCCCACCAGGTTGAGCCCCGCCAGATGTGCCCGCTCGCCCGCGACCGAGCCATAGGGGATCACGTCGGCCACGACCCCGGACATGCCGCCGATCATCGCACCCCGGCCGAGCCGAACGAACTGGTGCACGCCGCTGAGGCCGCCGATGACCACGCCGTCCTCGACCACGACATGCCCGCCGAGCGCCACGCTGTTGGCGATCACGATGCCACTGCCGAGACTGCAGTCGTGCCCGACATGGCTCGACATCATGAAGAGATTGTCGTCGCCGACGCGGGTGACGCCGCCGCCGCCCTCGGTGCCGGGGTTCAGCGTCACGTGCTCGCGGATGCGATTTCGGGCACCTATGATCAGTTCGGTACGCTCGCCGCGATACTTCAGGTCCTGCGGCGCATGTCCGACCGAGGCGAAGGGCCAGATAGTCGTGCCCTCGCCAATGCGGGTGACTCCGGCCACCGCCACATGGCTGTGCAGAGTCACCCCCGGCCCCAGCACCACCTCCGGGCCGAGCACGCAGAACGGCCCGATCCGGCAGCCGGCGCCGATCACGGCGCCCGGCTCGATGACTGCGGTGGGATGCACCGCGGCTGTGAGATCGACCGCCACCGATTCAGGACTTCGCGGCGGCGTCTTCGGGCGACATGATCATCGCGGTGAACTCGGCTTCGGCAGCGAGAGTCTCGCCGACCCGCGCCGCACCATCGAAGCGCCAGACCTTGCCGCGATGGCGGGCGACCCGAACGTGCAACTCCAGCGTGTCGCCGGGTTGGACGGTCCTGCGGAACTTCGCGCTCTCGATGCTCATGAAATAGACGAGCAGGTCGTGGTCGATCAGCTCCATCGTGCGAACCACCATCACCGCCGCGGTCTGGGCCATCGCCTCGACGACCAGCACCCCCGGCATCACCGGCCGCGCGGGGAAATGCCCCTCGAAATGCGGCTCGTTGCCGGTCACGTTCTTGATCCCGACCGCGCCCTCGCCGGGCGCGACGTTGACCACCCTGTCGATCAGGAGGAACGGATACCGGTGCGGGATCATCCGCCGGATCGCCAGGATGTCCCCCTGCCAGAGCGCAGGATCGATCGAAAGTGCCATCGGCTCTCCTCAGTCCTCGGCGCCCGGCGGAGCCGCCTGCGGCGCCTCCGGCGCGGGCACGGCGTCGGGCGCGCCCGCAGCGTCGATCTCGGCGATGACCGCATCGGTGATGTCGAGGGTCTGGTCGGCCAGGAGCACGCTGTTCTCGTCCAGGATCGCCAGCGCCCCGTAGCGCGACATCAGCGCCACCAGCACCGGCGCCACCTCAGCGTAGAACGCCCGGCGCCGCTGGTCAAACTCCTGCGCCAGCGCGCTCGAGCGGGCGTCCTGCTCGCGCCGGGCGGCGACGACGCGGGCGTCGAAATCGTCGGCGAGCTCGCGGAACTGCGGGGGCTCCAGCGTCGGGCGCAGGTCGGTCAGCCGCTGCTCCTCGGCCTCGAAGGCCGCGTCGATGTCGCGGGCCTCGGTGCGCAGGCGGTCCCGCGCCGCCTCCTCCTCGGAAAGAAGCGCCTGCCCCGCCATCGACCCCGTGAGGATGCGCTCCTGGTTCAGCACCAGGAACGAGGGACGCGGCGCCGGCGGCTGCTGCTGCGCCCCGGCCGCGGGCGCGAGCAGGAGCGCCACGCACAGCATCAGGGCGCTCGCCCGGCCGCACATCAGGCATCGAACAGCAGGGTGTCCAAGTTGAAACATATATCAACTCATTGAAATCGTTTGACATCTCTGTTTTAGGATTCGGGCGTTGGCGGACGGCTCATGCGGCGCCCACACGCCGTCGCGACATGGGTCAGAACCGGGTCTGGACGGTGAAGCGGAAGTTCTCCGTCACGTCGCCGTCCACCTTCTTGACCGGCCGCGCGAAGTTGAACCTCAACGGCGCGAAGGGCGTATCGACGAAGAGGCTGACGCCGACCGCGGCGCGCAGCTCGAAATCGTCGTCGACCTCGCCCATCGAGCCTTCGGTGTCGTCGAGCCCCCAGAGCGAGCCCACGTCGGCAAAGACCCCGCCGAAGATGCCGTATTGCTCCGGCAGACCGAGCGGGAAGCTCGCGTCGAGCCTGAGCACGCTGTAGAGGTTGCCGCCCAGCGGCTCGTCCACGTCCTCGGTGTTCGGCCCGCGCACGCAGGTCCCGGCGTCGCAGAAGTCGCGCGGGCCGATGCCGTTTCGCGCAAAGCCCCGGAAGGCGTCGCCGCCGGTGAAGAAGCGGTCGGTGACGCGGGTGCCGTCCGGCGCGATCAGCACCCCGCCCTCGAGGGCCGCGGAGAGCACGACATTCTCGTCGAAGAGGCTGCTGTAGACCCGCGCGGTGCCCTGCGTGCGCGAATGCTGGACGTCGCCGCCGAGCCCTGCGAACTGCTGGTTGAGCGTCAGGATGAAGCCCGCCGTCGGGTCAATCACCGAGTTGCGCCGGTCGTAGGCATAGGTTCCGCCCAGCGCCGAGGTGATCGCCGTTCCCTCCTCGTTGCGGATGATCTCGGAGCTGTCCGCCTCGACATCGCGGATCTCGTCGGATGAGATCTGGTAGCGCAGCGTCAGCCGGCCGTTCTCGCTGAGCGGGAAACCGACGAGCGGCTCGAAGCCGTAGTTGGTGGTCTGGAACGACTGCTCGTCGAAGCTGCGGTCGCGCAGATAGATGCGGAAGCCCGCCAGCAGGTCGCGGTCGAAGAGCGCGGGCTCGGTGAAGCCGAACTCGATGTTGCGGAACTCCGTGCTGCCGGAGAAGGAAGCGGTGACGGTCTGGCCGCGCCCGAGGAAGTTGCGCTCGGTCAGGCTCACCTGGAGGCTCGCACCCTCGGAGCTGGAGAAGGCGCCGCCGAGGCTGAGGCTTCCGGTGGGCTCCTCCTCGACCTCGACGTCGATGATCGCCCGGCCCGGCGCCGAACCCTCGCGCACCCCGACATCGGCGGTCGAGAAATAGCGCAGGCCGCGGATGCGATCCTCGGCCTGGCGCACCTCGCGGGCGTTGAAGGCATCGCCCTCGACGATGTCGAACTGGCGGCGGATCACCCGGTCGAGCGTGCGGTTGTTGCCGGTGATGTCGATGCGCTCGACGAAGACCCGCGGCCCCTCGACCAGCTCGAAGGTGATATCGACGGTGCCGGCCGTCTCGTTCTTGTCGATCCGCGGCCGGACCTCGACGAAGGCGTAGCCCTTCTGGCCGGCGAGGAAGGTCATCCGCTCGATCACCCGCTCGACCTGGCGCTGGTTGTAGACCCCGCCGCTCAGGACCGGGGCGAGCAGCGGCCGAAACTCGGCGGCGTCGAGCCCGGGCGCCGACGAGGTCACCGCCATTTGCCCGAAGTCGTATCGCCGCCCCTCGGAGACGGTGAAGGACAGAAAGAAGCCGTTGCGCTCCCGCGCGAGCTCGGCCGTCGAGGACAGGATGCGGAAGTCCACATAGCCGCGCTCGAGATAGAACTGGCGCAACTGCTCGCGGTCGAGCTCCAGCCGGTCCTCGTCGTAGTTGACGCGCCCGAAGATGAAGCTCAGGAAATTCGACTGGTTGCTCTCGATCGCCCTGCGCAGGCGGGCATCGGAGAAGACCTGGTTGCCGGTGAAGTTGATCCGCTGGATCTGCGTGACCCGTCCCTCGAAGACCTCGTAGACCAGATCGACGCGGTTGTCGGACCGGCGGATGATGCGGGGCGTCACCTCCGCGGCGAAGCGTCCGGCGACACGGTAGGCCTCGATGATGCGCTGGGCATCGGACTCGGCAGCGGCGACGGAATAGGCGAGCCGCGGACGCAGCTCGACCACCGCGGCGAGCGCGTCGTCGTCGAGCGATCGGTTACCCTCGAAGGCGATCTGGTTGATCGTCGGGTTCTCGACCACGGTGATCACCAGGCGCCCGGCCTCCGGCATCACCTCGACCTGCTCGAAGAGGCCGGTCTCGTAGAGCTGGCGCACGGCGAGGTTCAGGTCCTCGGGCGTCACCGGCTCGCCGGCCTCGATGCCCGAGAAGACGCGGATCGTGTCGGCCTCGATGCGCTGGTTCCCGGCGACGTCGACGCGGCTGAAGACCGCGGTTCCCTGGGCCTGAACCTGTGTGGCGAGGAGCGTCGCCGCAATGGCCGAAGCCGCCCACATGCGTCGCGGCATGAACCGCACCCGGCTCCGCTGATCCATCGGCTCGCCCCTCTGCCCCCGGGCGGTTTACCGCCCTCTTATAGCTCCGAACGGTTTGACCGTCCTGTTCTCAAGTCGGGCGGCTTGATCGCCCTGTTCCTAACGCACGGCGGGTTTCCCGCTCAGTTATCGGTCCGGGCGGTTCGCCGCCCTGTTGTCAACTCACCAGGCGCAGGATGTCGTTGTAGGTAGCGAATACCATCAGCAGCAGGATCAAGCCAAGACCAATCGACATCGCGACCTGCATTGCCTTCTCGCTGGGCGGACGGCCGCGGACCGCCTCGATCACGAAGGCCGCGAAATGCCCCCCGTCGAGCACCGGGATCGGGAAGAGGTTCAAGAGCCCGATCGCCGTGGAGATGATCCCGATCAGCGTCACGAAGCTCAGCCACCCCTGCGCCGCGGTCTCGCCCGAGATCTGGGCGATGCCGAGCGGCCCCTGCAGGTTCTCCGCGCCGATCTTTCCGGTGATCAGGTGGCGCATGCCGTTGAGCGACTGGATGATGACGCCGACCATCCGCTCCGCGCCGATGCCGAGCGCGGTCCAGGGCGCGGGGGCGTGCGTCGCGGGGACGTAGAGCGAGGCGCCGGCCACGCCGATCATCACCCGCCGCTCGAAGCCGCCCTGCCCGTCGTCGGTGTCGCGCTCGACCGGCGTGATGTCGAGCGCGAGCTCCTCGCCCTCGCGCCAGATGCGCAAGGGCACCGTCTGCCCGCCCGACGCCATCACCACCTCGCGCAGATCGTCGAAGGCCGCGAGCGGCACGCCGCCGGCGCTCAGGATCACGTCGCCCTCGCGCAGTCCGGCCTCGCTCGCGGGCGACAGCGGCTCGACCCCCGCGACCCGCGCCGGCAGCGCGTAGGGCGCGCTCAGCTCGACCCGCTCGCCCTCGCGCTCGACGACGAACCGCATGGGTCCCGGGGCCTGCATTTCGGCGGCCGCGCGGTAGATGTCGCCGAAATCGCCGACGGTTGCGCCGTTCACCTCCAGCACCACGTCACCGGGCCGGAGCGGCTGTTCGACTTGCGGCAGCGCCTCGATCCGGCCGATGGTCGCGCGTTCGGTCGGCACGCCCTGCCAGGTGACGATGCCGGCGAAGACCACGATCGTGAGCAGGAAGTTCGCGAACGGCCCCGCGAGCACCGTCAGCATCCGCCGCCCGACGCCGGCGCCGTGAAAGCTGCGCTTCAGCTCGGCGGCGCTCATCTGGCTGAGACGCTCGGGAGCGGCACGGCTCGACCCGTCGCTGTCGCCGAGGAACTTCACGTAGCCCCCCAGCGGCAGCGCCGCGACCTGCCACAGAGTGCCGCGCCTGTCGCGGCGCGACCACAGCACCGGCCCGAACCCGATCGAAAACACCTCCGAACGGATGCCGCACCAGCGCGCGACGATGTAATGCCCGTACTCGTGAACGAAGACGACGATGCCGAGCACCACGACGAAGGGCAGGATTGTGGCGAGGAAGCCGCCGAAGAAGGGTATGCCCGCGATCAGCTCCATTGTCCCGCCTCCTGCCGGACCCGCGACCGGACGCGGTCCCGCGCCTCGGCGTCGAGCGCCATCACGGTCCCGAGGTCGTAGTCCGGCCCGTGCGCCGCAGCCTCGCCGCCCATCTGGTTCAGCACATGTTCCACGAGGTCCGCCATGTCAAGGAACCCCGCCGCCCCTTCGAGAAAGGCGTCGAGCGCCGCCTCCTTGGCGGCGTTGAACACCGCCCCCGCGAGGCCCCCCGCCGCGAGCACCTCGCGCGCGAGCCTCAGCGCCGGGAAGCGCACCGGATCGGCCGGCGCGAAGTCGAGCCGCGCCAGCGAAGCGAAGTCCAGCCGCTCCACCGGCAGCGGCCGGCGCTCGGGCCAGTTCAGCGCATAGCCGATCGCGCCGCGCATGTCCGAGGGGCCGAGCTGCGCCAGGATCGAGCCGTCGCAGAAGCCAACCATCGAATGCACCACCGACTGGGGATGCACCACCACCTCGATCCGGTCGGATGCTGTGCCGAAGAGCTCGCGCGCCTCGATCACCTCGAGCGCCTTGTTGAACATCGTGGCGCTGTCGATCGAAATTCGCGCGCCCATGTCCCAGTTCGGATGCGCCCGCGCCTCCTGGGGCGTCACGCCGGCCATCTGCGCCCGCGTCAGGTCGCGGAACGGGCCGCCCGAGGCGGTGAGGATCAGCCGCTCGACGCTGCGTCCGGGCTCTGCCCCCAGCGCCTGGAAGATGGCACTGTGCTCGCTGTCGACCGGGACGAGGCGCGTGCCGTGCGCGGCACAGGTCCGCCGCAGGAGCGCTCCGGCGCAGACGAGGCTCTCCTTGTTGGCGAGCGCCAGCACCCCGCCGTGCCGCGCGAGCCGCAGGCCGGGCGCGAGCCCCGCGGCGCCCACGATCGCCGACATCGCCCAGTCGGTCTCCATCTCCGCGGCCTCGGTCAGCGCCTCCATCCCGGCCTGCGCTTCGATCCCGCTGCCGGCGAGCGCTGCGCGCAGCGCCTCCCCCTGCGCCGGATCGGCGGTGACGGCGCGGCGTGCCCCCAGCCTGCGCGCCTGCGCGGCGAGCAGCGCCACGTTGCCGTTGCCGCTCAGCGCCATCACCTCGTAGGCGTCGCGCCCGCCCTGCGCCTCGATCAGCGCGACGGTGTTGCGGCCGACCGAGCCGGTGGCGCCGAGGATGCTGATCCGCCGCCGCACCGCCCTAGCCCACGAAGCCCTGGGCCGCGAAGACGTAGATCGCGAAGAACCACAGGCCGCCGATCAGCCCGTCGAGCCTGTCGAGCACGCCGCCGTGACCGGGGATCAGGCTGCTCGCGTCCTTGGTGCCGAAGCGGCGCTTGACCGCGCTCTCGAGCAAGTCGCCGAGCTGCGAGGCGATTGCGACGCCGAGGCTGAGCAGCGCCACCTGGGCCACGTCGCGCCCGGCGACGAGCTCGAACCCCACGCCGACCGCCACCGCCACCGCCTGTCCGCCGAGCGCGCCCGACCAGGTCTTGCCCGGGCTCACAGCCGGCCAGAGCCGCGGCCCGCCCACGGTCCGCCCGACGAAATAGGCGCCGACATCGGCCGAGATCACCACAACGATCAGCCACAGCACCGTCGGCAGGCCGTGCACCTCGCTGTCGCGCAGCACCGTCAGATAGCACATCGCGAGCCCGACGTAGAGAAGCCCCGGCGCCAGCCACAGCGCCCGCCGGCGCA
>JBBQRM010000106.1:0-8520 GCA_038214855.1 Rhodobacterales bacterium
TATCCCCCCACCCCGTTTTTCCCGGGGGGGGCGGGGGTTCGTGGGCCGTTTTTCCGGCGGCCCCTGGGCCCCCCCCCCGGGCCCGGCGCCCGGACCCACCGGCGCTGGGCGAGGGGGGTGCAGCCTGGACCGACGCGCGCAATCGGGCCGCGCCTGCCTGGGCGGGCGCGTCTATCGCGCCTGCCGGGGGCAGGCAGGCGCGGACCGATCTGTCAACGGACAGATCGGTCGGGAGGGTGGAGAGGTGGCGCCTCGGATGTGACGAAATCCGAAGCAATCGCCGGAGGCCGTATCAGTCCTCCAGATCGGCGATCAGGGCCTTCATCTCGTCGATCTCGCGGCGCTGGGCCTCGATGATCTCGTCGGCGAGCTGGCGGACGCGGGGGTCGGTGATGTTGGCGCGTTCGGAGGTGAGGATGGCGATCGAGTGGTGGGGGATCATCGCGCGCATCCACGAGACGTCGCCCACGGTGACCTGGCTGCGCACCAGGAAGAGGGCGAGCGCGAAGACAACCGCGCTGCCGGCGAAGGTGGCGATGTTGGCGGTGCGGCTCTTGTACATGCCGAGCATGAAGGCGAGCATCACCGTGGCCATGGCGGCGCCCATCACGAAGACCATGTAGAAGCGCGTCTCGCTCCAGTAGACATGACCCCAGGTGTAGGTGTTGAAGTACATCAGCGCGAACATGACCGCCGTCGAGGTGGCGATCATCGCGAAGAATCTTGTGTAGCCGGTCATGAACGTTCCATTCGTCTTTGAGTGCTGCAACCGGCGGTCCTCTGCCATCCTGCCCACATGGGAAGGCAAGAGGCCATCGCGGAATGCGCGCGCCGCACCCGCTCAGTAGTCGGTGGGCGCGCCGCCCTCGCGCTTGCGGCGGGCGACGAAGGCCGCGAGCTCGTCGCGGATGGCGGCGTCGATGGGGGGCGGCTCGTATTCGGCGAGGATGGCCTTCCAGACCTTGTTGGCGCGCTCGTCGGTCCATTGGCCGCCAGCCTCCGACCAGGCCTCGTAGTTGCGCCAGTCGCTGAGGAAGGGCGCGTAGAAGGCGTCGGTGTAGCGGGACTTCGTGTGCTCGGCGCCGAAGAAATGCCCCTGCGGGCCGACGTCGCGGATGGCCTCATAGGCCAGCGCGTCCGGCGTGGTCTCGGTGATGACCGGCTCGAAGTAGCGCTCGATCTGCTGGATCGTCTCGCAATCCATCACGAATTTCTCGTACGAGGCGATCAGCCCGCCCTCGAGCCAGCCGGCGGCGTGGTAGACGAGGTTGACGCCCGATTGCACCGCGGCCCAGAGCGAGTTCATGCTCTCCCACATCGCCTGGGCGTCCGGGGCGTTCGAGGCGCAGGCGTTGGAGGCCCTGAGCGGTAGGCCGTAGAAGCGCGCCATCTGGCCGGTCATCTGGGTGGCGCGCATGTATTCCGGCGTGCCGAAGGCGGGGGCTCCGGACTTCATATCGACGTTCGAGGTGAAGGTTCCGATCACGCAGGGCACGCCGGGGTTGACGATCTGGAGCAGCACGATGGCGGCGAGGCCCTCGGCGATCGACTGCGCCACCGCTCCGGCCATGGTGACCGGGGCCATGGCGCCGGCCAGCGTGAAGGGGGTGACGATCACCGGCTGACCGCGGCGGGCGAAGCGCATGGCGCCGTCGAGCATCGGCCAGTCGTGCTTGAGCGGGCTCGAGGAATTGATGTTGGTGTAGAGGCGGGGGCGGCTCTCGAACTCGGCCTGTCCGAGGCCGGAGGCGATGCGGGCCATCTCGATCACGTCCTCGACCCGTTCGGGGCCGAGGCTGTAGGCGTGGACGACCTTGTCGGTCAGCGTGAGCTTCTCGAAGAGGCAGTCGAGATGGCGGACGCTCGCGTGGATGTCCACCGGCTCCACCGGATAGCCGCCGGCGACGTGGATGCAGTTGAAATACTGGGTGAGCTTCATCAGGTCGCGGAAGCTCTCGAAGTCGCCGACCCGCCGGCCGCGGTCGAGGTCCATGACGTTGGGCGGCGAGGAGACGTTGACGAAGCACATGTGGCGGCCGCCGAGCGTGATGCGGCGGTCGGGGTTGCGGGGGGTGATGTCGAACTGGGCGGGGGCGAGCGCGATCTTCTCCATCACGAAGGCGCGGTCCATGCGGACGTTGTCGCCCTCGATCGCGCAGCCGGCGGCCGAGAGCTGGTCGCGCGCCTCGTCGTTGAGGAACTCGATGCCGATTTCCTCGAGGATGCGCATGGCGGTGTCGTGGATCGCCTCGACGCCCTCGGGGGGCAGCGGCTCGGTCGGGCGGTCGGGGTTCAGGGGGATGCGCCAGGGGAGCTGGTGGATCGCATGCGCGCTCTGGCCGCGGAGGTTGGCGCTGCGGCCGGAGCGGCGGGTCTGGCGGTCGGTCATGGCTACTCCCCCGGGGCTCGTGATGGCGGGCAGTGGACAAGCGCAGGCGGAGGGCTGCTTGCCCGTTACCGACGCTTGCCCGTCGCATTCGCCGGAAGGGAGGTGGGGTTTGCTGCGGTGCGCGCGGGAGAGACATTGCCGCGAGGCGGGGGCTGTCCAACTTGAAACATAGATCAAGTTGTTGAAATACAACAGCTAGTCTGATGCGCTTTCTGCAAACATACACGCGCGGGCCTATGCCGGTTCGGGATCCGGGTCGGCCGGGTCGGGCTCGAACCCCGCCGCGACCGCGCGCTGCGCGGCTTGCGCGAAGGCCTTGCGGTCGGTGAAGTCGGCGGCCGCGAGCGGCGGGTGGAGCACGACCCTGACCACGCCGCCGCGCGAGCGGGCGAGCACGTTCGCCAGATGTCCGGCGAACTCCATTTCCCCCCACCAGCCGTAGAAGTCGGGCGGCAGGCGCGCGGGCGGGAGATAGCGGATCGAGACCGGCTGCACCCGGACCCGGCTGCGCAGCGCGGGGTCGAGGAACACGCCGAAGAGCGAGGACTTGAAGCCGAGCACCCTTTGTCCGTCGGTGCTCGTGCCCTCCGGGAAGAGGCAGAGCCGGTCACCGCGCTCGAGCCTCGCGGCCAGCGCCTCGCTCTGGCGCCGCGTCTCGCGCGCGCGCCGGTCGATGAAGACGGTGCCGATGATCCGGCCGATCTGACCGATCACCGGCCAGCCCGCGACTTCGGATTTCGAGACGAAGGCCCCCGTGGCTGCGGCGAGCAGCACGGCGATGTCGAGCCAGCCCGCGTGGTTGGCGACGATGGCGCCCGCGTCGGGCATGTCCCTGCCCCGGCGCTCGAGCGAGAGCCCCATCAGCGCGAGCGCGCTCCGCCCCCAGGCGCGCAGAGCCAGCGGCGCCAGCCGCGGCGGCGCGCGCCACAGCGCCGCGAGCCCCGCGTCGAGCCCCCGCAGCAGCACGAAGGCGAGCAGACAGGCCGCGGTCGCCCCCACGAGCAGCGGCGCCCGCACCCAGAGCCGCAGGCGGTCGGCGGCGGCCAGCGGCGGCAGCGCCGGAGCTGCCGCCCCGTCCCAGCCGATGCTCACGGCTCCACCGCGCGCCTGCGCCGGCCGCGCTCGTAGAACTGCCGGTGCCGCGCGGCCATCTGTGCTGTGTCCATCACCACGCAGACGTCTATCGTGTTGAACGCACGATCGACGAAGGCCCCCTCGCCGACCTTGCCGCCCAGCCGCAGATAGGCCTTGATCAGCGGCGGGATCGCCCGCAGGGCCGCGAGCGGGTCCACCGCCTCCGGGGGCATGCGGTTCATGTCGAGGAAGTGTTCGGCGCGCGCCCGCACCCGAAGCTCCGGCGGCGCGAGATGCTGGTGGTGCAGATGCGCCAGCGCCTCCGCGACCGGCGCGGGGTCGGTGCCAGCGAAGCTCGCCACGCCGAAGAGGATCTCGATCCGCCGCGACAGAACGTAGTCGCCGAGCCCGTTCCACAGCAGATGCATCGCCACGCCACTGCGGTGCTCGGGCGCCACGCAGGAGCGCCCCAGCTCGACGCTCGGCCGCCCTGAACCCACGATCGGGCCGAGATCGTACTCGCTCGCCCCGTAGAAGCCGGGACCCTCCGCCGCCACCTCGCCGCGCAGCAGGCGGTAGACGCCGACCACCCGGTCGAGCGGATCGGCGATGGCGCGCGCGAGATCGACCAGGATCAGGTGGTCGAACCACGGGTCGAAGGCATCCCACTCGCGCCGCGCCGCGTGCTGCTCGGGGGTGGCCTCGGCGCCGAGTTCCTCGACGAAGACCCGGTAGCG
Organism: Rhodobacterales bacterium; assembly: GCA_038214855.1. Taxonomy (GTDB): domain Bacteria; phylum Pseudomonadota; class Alphaproteobacteria; order Rhodobacterales; family Rhodobacteraceae; genus Amaricoccus. The sequence goes on from JBBQRM010000106.1 coordinate 4,201, forward strand.
CAGCCTCTGCGCCCCCATCCGCTCGACCTCGCTCGACGCGAGGCGCACGTCGTAGCGACCGAGGTCGATCTTCATGGCACCCCCAGGCTAAGCGGCGCCGCAGCACCCGGCGCCGAGGTTTACGCGGCGGCGCGGGTTTAGGCAAACGCGGCGCCCGCGTTTACCGCGCTTTAAGAGGTGTCTGCGAAGCGTTAAGCTAATAGCCCTTCCCAAAGGGCTCGGCTTCAAGCTGCACACGGGACCCGTCGATGACCACCTTGCCGACATGCTCGAAATTGACGGTGATCCGCTCGCCGATCGCCGACTGGACCTGCCCCAGCCCCCAGCCGGGCTCGGCGGGGTTGCGCACCAGATCGCCCGGGCCGAGGAATTCGTTCACATCAAGCCGCTCCGCAGCCGGGTTGTCGCAATGAGCGGCCCCACGCTCGACGCCGATTGCACGATCAGCGCGCTGGTCAGCGCGCGTCTGTGCCACGACCTGATAAGCCCGATGGGAGCGATCGGCAACGGACTCGAGCTGTTGCAGCTGTCCGAGGGTGCCGGCAAGGCGGAGCTGGCGCTCGTCTCCGACAGCGTCGCGGTGGCGCTGGCGAAGCTGCGGTTCTACCGCGTGGCCTTCGGTCCCGCCGACGCGCAGGCGCGGCAGTCGTTCGAGGAGGCCGCGCAGATCACCGACGCGATGTTCCAGGGCCGCTTGACCGTCGAGTGGCGGGCGGCCGGGCGCGACATGCCGCGGACCACGGCGAAGCTGATCTATCTCGCCGTCCTGTGCCTCGAGAAGAGCCTGCCGATGGGCGGCTGCGTGCGCGTGACCCTGCCCGAGCCCGAGGCGGAGAGCGAGACGCGCCGGATCGAGCTCTCGGTGGAGGGCCGGCGCACCGCGGCCCCGCCCGAGCTGTGGGCGCATCTGACCGACGGCGCGCCGGTGCCCGAGCTGCGCTCCGACGGGGTACAGTTCGCGCTCCTGCGCCAGGCGCTGGTGAGCTGCGGCGAGGGCATCCAGGCGCGCTTCACCGACAGCGGCGCCGCGGTCGCGATGACCGCGCCGCGGCTCATGCCGGCGTGAGCGGCGCGAGCCCTTCGCGGTAGCGCGCGGCGTTGGCGCGGTAGACCTGCGCCGCGCGGGCGAGCTCGGCGCTCTCCTCCGGCTCCAGCATCCGCGCGACCTTGCCCGGCCGGCCCAGCACCAGCGCGCCGTCGGGAATCTCCTTGCCTTCGGTGACGAGCGCGCCCGCGCCGACGAGCACGCCGCGCCCGATCCGCGCGCCGTTGAGGATCGTGGCACCCATGCCTATGAGCGAGCCGTCGCCGATGGTGCAGCCGTGCAGGATCGCCATATGGCCGATGGTGCAATCCGCGCCGATGCCGAGCGGGAAGCCCATGTCGGTGTGCAGCACGCAATTGTCCTGGACGTTGGAGCCGGGTCCGAGCTCGATCGCCTCGTTATCGCCGCGCAGCACCGCGTTGAACCACACCGAGGCCTCCGCGCGCAGGATCACCCTCCCGATCAGCCGGGCTCCCGGCGCCACCCAGAAGGCGCCGTGCGCCGGCAGATCCGGCGCGGCCTCGCCGAGGCTGTAGATCGTCATCGCAGTCGCTCCTCGAATTCGCGGTTGAGCCGGGTCACCAGCCCCATCAGCTCCGGCCGCCGGTCGCGGCGCAGGCGCTCGGCGCGCAGGATGGCGCGCAATTCCTCCTCGCATTGCGCGAGATTGGCATTGACCAGCACGTAGTCGTATTCCGCCCAGTGGCTGATCTCGTCGCGGGATTTCGCCATCCGGTCCGCCACGACCGCGGCACTGTCCTGGCCGCGGGCGCGCAGCCGCTCCTCGAGCTCGCGCATCGACGGCGGCAGGATGAAGATCGACACGACCGAGGCGCGCAGCGACGAGTTGCGGATCTGCTGGCCGCCCTGCCAGTCGACGTCGAAGAGCACGTCGCGGCCGCGCGCGGTCGCGGCCTCCACCGGCGCGCGCGGCGTGCCGTAGAGATGCCCGAAGACCTCGGCATGCTCGAGCATCTCGGCGCTCGCGGCCATGGTCTCGAACTCGCGGCGGCTCTTGAAGTAGTAGTCCCGCCCCTCCTGCTCGCCCGGCCGCGGCGGGCGCGTCGTGGCCGAGACCGAGAACTGCACCTCGGGGTCGAATTCCAGCAGCCGCCGCGACAGGGTGGACTTGCCCGCGCCCGATGGCGAGGAGAGGATCACCAGGAGCCCCTTGCGCACCGGCCGGTCCGCCTGCGGCGCGCTCACCGCCGGCCTCCGGCGGACGGGCCGCAGGCCGCAGGGGGCGGCGGCACGACGGTCGCAGGGATCGGCGGGACCCCCACGGTTTTTCGCAGACATTGTCTCAAATTAACGAAATCGCAGCAAACTCGGCGACTTTTCGTCAAAGCTGATATAGGTTGTGAAGAAATCGTTTACCGCCGTCCGGCCGCTCTGGCCGGCAGAGGTAAGCCCTCGGAACCGCTCGGGTCAAGTTTTGAAATGAATGATCTCATGCTCACATCGCTGAAAACCTACTGGGAACGCCTGCGCGCCGGGCGGATCGCCCCCTATCGCGCCGAAATCGACCCGCGCCAGTTCGAGTCGGCGCTAGAGAACATGTTCATCGTCGAGAAGCTCTCGGCCGACAACATGCGCATCCGCCTCGCCGGCATGAAGATCTGCGAGATGATGGGCATGGAGGTGCGCGGGATGCAGCCCTCGATGCTGATGGACGGAGGCGACCGGCTGCGCTTCGACCGACTGCTCAACGTCGTGATGGGCGAGCCCTCGGTGGTCGAGCTCAAGATTTCCGCCGAGAACCGCGCCGGACGCTACGACGCGACGATGCTGCTGATGCCGCTGCGCAGCGACTTCGGCGAGATCAACCGCGTGCTCGGCTGCACCTCGGGCGAGGGCGAGGTCTTCGCGCCGCCGCTCGCCTTCACCATCCAGGACGTGTCGGTGACGCCGATCGAGGCCAAGCAGGGCGGCGAGGTCCGCCGCGCCCTGCCCGGTTTCGCCGAGGAGCAGGCGGCCTTCGGCCCGGGACCGGGCTCGCCCAAACTTCGGACGATCGACGGCAATCCCAACGCGCCGTCGAAGTCGCGCGAGACCGGACCGAAGCTGCGCATCATCGACAAATAGGCGCTCGCGCCGCAGGGCGGCTCCGGTTCCTCCACGGCTCCGTCGTCGCAAGGCGGGGCCGCAACCCCGCCGGAGGACCGCGCCGGGCCAGACTGTCCTTGCAATTGGACAGGGCGGATTGTAATTCCGTCCGCACGGTGCCGGCGTAGCTCAGTTGGTTAGAGCGCCTGATTGTGGATCAGGAGGTCCCCCGTTCAAGCCGGGGCGCTGGTACCATTCGACCCGCACGGTCGCTCGTCGCAGGGCCGCCGATGCTCGCGGCGGCCATCCTGCTCCCGAGGCGCATCTCCTTGGCCACAACTAGGCTCTGTCCTGCGGGCGCCGCGTCACAAGATGCTCCGCTGGATCGACTCCGTCACTTGCCCCGGCGGGCGTGCTTCGAGACGAGGTCGGCTTTCATCCTCGATCCGGCTGCAGCGACAGCTCGCCGATGGTGCCGGTGCCCTCAAGCGATCTCCTCGACCTGCACCAGCCGCCGCTCTTTCATCGACCGGTAGGCGGCCTCCGCTAGGATCAGCGCGCGGCGCCCGTCCTCGAAGCCGACCGCGGGCGGCTCCCCCGTCTCGACGCAGCTCACGAAGGCGTCGAGCTCGGCGCGGAACGCCTCGGCGTAGCGCTCGACGAAGAAGAAGAGATATGGGCTCGCGCCCTCGGTCGTCCGGTCGGTGAAGCGGGCCATCTCGTGCGGCTTGCGGTTGCCGCTCAGGAGCATCCCGCGCGTGCCCAACAGCTCCACCCGCTGGTCGTAGCCGTAGACCGCGGTGCGCGAGTTGTTGATGTGGCACTGCTTGCCGTCGGCCGTGCGCATCACGATCATCGCGGTGTCGTGGTCGTCGAGCTCGTTCATCAGCGCGGGATCGATCAGCCGCCCGGCCAAGGCGAAGACCTCCGTGGGCTCGTCGCCCAGCATGAAGCGCGCCAGGTCGAAATCGTGGATCGTCATGTCGCGCAGGAGCCCGCCGGCGCTCTCGTAGTAGCCGCGCGACGGCATCTCGGGGTCGCGCGAGGTGATGACCACCTGGTGCAGCTCCCCGATCTCTCCCGCCGCGACCGCGGCGCGGGCGGCGCGATGGCCGGGGTCGAAGCGCCGGTTGAAGCCGAGCTGGACCGGCACCCGCGCGCCCGCGATCGCCGCGCGGCAGCGCTCGACCCGGCCAAGGTCGAGGTCGATCGGCTTCTCGCACAGCACC
>JBBQRM010000107.1:0-8445 GCA_038214855.1 Rhodobacterales bacterium
CTCCAGAACGGGCGACGCGGCGAGGAGCGCGCGCGTGTAGGGATGGGCCGGGGAGGCGAACACCTCCTCCGTCGCGCCGGCCTCGACGATCCGTCCCTCGCGCATCACCATCACCCGGTCGGTGACGGCGCGAACGACGCCGAGGTCGTGGCTGATGAACAGATACGCCAGACCGAAGCGGCGCGACAGGTCCCCCAGCAGGTCCAGGATCTGCGCGCGGACCTGCACGTCGAGCGCCGAGACCGCCTCGTCGAGGATGATGAGCCGCGGCCGGATGATCAGCGCACGGGCGATGGCGATGCGCTGGCGCTGACCGCCGGAAAATTCGTGGATGAACCGCCGCGCATCCGCGGGCGCGAGCCCCACGTCGCCCAGCGCCTCCGCGACGGCACGCGCGCGCTCGGCGCCCGTCGGCGGCGCATCGAGCAGGTGGAACGGCTCGCAGATCAGCCGCTCGACCCGGTGGCGCGGGTTGAAGCTGCCGTAGGGGTCCTGGAACACCACCTGCATCTTGGCGCGCAAAGCCCGCGGCACCCGCTCGCTCGCGCGCACCTCCGCGCCGTCGAGGCGCACGCGCCCACCCTGCAGCGTCTCGAGACCGAGGATGGCGCGGGTGAGCGTGGACTTGCCACAGCCGCTCTCGCCCACGAGCCCCAGGCTCTCCCCATGGTCCAGCGTGAAGCTGACGCCGCGGACGGCGGACCGGTGCTCGGTCGCCCCCAGCAGCCCGCGCCGCGGGGCGGGATAGTCGCGGACGAGATCGTCCACCTGCAACAGCGGCGCCACCCGCGGCCGCGCCGGACGCGGCGCGCCCAGCGCCGAGGCCGCGAAGAGCGCGCGGCTGTAGGGGTGGTGCATCTCGCGCAGCACGAACGGCGTCGGTCCCGCCTCGACCACCTCGCCGCCGGTCATGATCGCCAGATGCTGCGCCATCCCCGCCACCACCGCAAGGTCGTGGGTGATCAGGAGGCACCCCATGCCGTCCTCGGCGACCAGTCGGCCGATCAGCGTCAGGATCTGCGCCTGGGTCGTCACGTCGAGCGCCGTCGTCGGCTCGTCGGCGATGAGCAGCTTCGGTCGCAGCGCGATCGCCATGGCGATGCCCACGCGCTGGCGCTGGCCGCCCGAGAGCTGGTGCGGGTAGCGCGTGGGCGAGACACCCTCGAGGCCGACGCGCCGAAGCGTGTCCCGCACGATCGGTCCGGTCCGCGCGCGCGGCGCCCCGCGGTGCACGCGCACGGTCTCGGCGACCTGGTCGCCGATGGTCTGGAGCGGGTTCAGCGCCGTCATCGGCTCCTGGAAGATCATGCCGATCTCGCGGCCGCGCACCCGGCACATCTGCGCCTCGGACAGCGCTGTGAGCTCGGTGCCGTCGAGCCGCACCCGGCCGCTGGCCCGCGCGCCGCGCGGCAGCAGCCCCATGATCGCGAGCGCAGTCATCGACTTGCCCGACCCGCTCTCGCCGATCACCCCCAAGGTCTCGCCGGCGCGCACCGCCAGCGACACGTCGCGCAGCACCGGTTCGCCGTCGATCTCCACCCCCAGACGCTCGACCTCGAGCAGGCTCACGCCCGGCCGCGCTTCAGCCGCGGGTCCATCAGGTCGCGCAGCCCGTCGCCCATCAGGTTCAGCCCCAGCACGGTCAGCACGATGGCGAGCCCCGGGATCAGCGCCAGATGCGGCGCGAAGGCGATCATCGTCTGGCTCTCGGCGAGCATCCGCCCCCAGGAGGGCGTCGGCGGCTGCGCTCCGAGCCCGACATAGGCGAGCCCCGCCTCGGCGAGGATACCGAGCGAGAACTGTATCGTGCCCTGCACGATCAAGAGGTTGGCGAGATTGGGCAGGATATGCTCGGCCGAGATGCGCACCCGCCCCTTGCCCGCCACGCGCGCGGCCAGCACGAAGTCGCGGGTCCACAGGCTCAACGCCGCGCCCCGCGTCACCCGCGCGAAGACCGGCACGTTGAAGATGCCGATGGCCACGATCGCGTTGAGCGCGGACGGCCCCAACACCGCGGTGATCAGGATCGCGATCAAGAGCGCCGGAAAGGCAAACACCAGATCGTTGCCGCGCATGATCGCCTCGTCGAGAAGGCTGCCGCGCCGTGCGGCGGCGGCGAGGCCCAGCGGCACGCCGAGACCCATGCCGATCCCCACCGCGACGAACGCCACCGCGATCGACACCCGAGCACCCACCAGGATCATCGAGAAGACGTCGCGTCCGAAATGGTCGGTGCCGAACCAATGCGCGGCCGACGGCGGCTGGAGCTTCGCCGGGATGTCGAGTGCTCCGACGTCGTAGGGCGTCCAGACGAAGGAGACCGCCGCAGCCGCGACGAAGACCAGCACGATCGCCGCCCCACAGGCGAAGGCTCGCACTACCGCCGCCTCAGCCGCGGATCGACGGCGGCATAGGCTAGATCGACAAGGAAGGTCACCAGGATCACCGCGAACACGAGCAGCATCACCACCGATTCCACCACGATCAGGTCGCGCTTGTTGATCGCCTCGAACACCAGCCGCCCGAGGCCCGGCAGGTAGAAGACGTTCTCGATGATGATCGCCCCCGCAAGCAGGAACGAGAACTGGAGCCCGATGATCGTCAGCACCGGGATCAGCGCGTTGCGCAAGGCGTGCCGACGCAAAGCCTGCCCGCGCGTCAGCCCCTTGGCGCGCGCGGTGCGCACGAAGTCCTCGCCGAGGGTCTCGATCAGCGCCGAGCGCATCACCCGCGCGAGGATCGAGGCCTGCGGCAACGCCAGCGCGATCGCGGGCAGCGTCAGCGCGCGGAGCCCGGCGAAGAGCCCCTCTTCCCAGCCGGGAAAGCCGCCGGCCGAGAACCAGCGCAGGTTGACCGCGAAGACCAGCACCAGCAGCATCGCGAACCAAAAGTTCGGCACTGCGATCCCGAGCTGCGTCGCCCCCATCACGCCTGCATCCGCGACGCTGCCCCGCCGCGCCGCCGCCCAGATGCCGACCGGGAACGCGATGAGTGTGGACAGCGCCAGCGCGTAGAGCGCCAGCGGCAGCGACACCCAGAGCCGGTCGGCGATCATCTGCGCGACCGGCGTGCGGTAGGTGTAGGAGACGCCGAAATCCCCGCGGAGCATCCCCATCGTCCAGCCGAGGTACCGCTCGACAGGACCCGCGTCGAGGCCGAGCTGGCTGCGAAGCGCCGCCACCGTCTCGGGGCTCGCGTTCATCCCCAGCATGTAGGCGGCCGGATCGCCCGGCACGACCTCGATCGCCACGAAGATCACCAGGCTCGCGACCACGAGACTGAGGCCGAGCGAGACGAGCCGCGTGAGGGCAAAGCCGAGCATTCGCCGTCCGTTCCTGCGCCGCCTAGGAGCGCAGGTCTAAGCCCCTTACTCGGCCCAGTAAACCTGCGTCACGTCGTTGGCCTGGGTCGGCGAGTTCGCCCATAGGCCGCGCAGCCGCGCGTCGGCCACGCCGGTCTTGGCGAGCTGGAACAGGAAGACGTTGGCGTAATCCACGGCGACATGCTCCTGGGCGGCACGCCAGACGTCGTTGCGGTCGGCCTCCTCGGTCATGGTGCCCAGCCCCTCCATCAATGCCTGCATCACCGGGTCGTGGCGGCCGAAGTAATAGTCGTCGCGGGCGTAGATGCCGATGTCCAGCGGCTCGGTGTGGCTGACGATGGTCATGTCGTAGTCGCGGTTGGCGAACACCTGTTCGAGCCACTGCGCCCATTCCATGTTGACGATCTCGGTTTCGATCCCCACCGCGCGCAATTGCGAGGCGACGATCTCGCCGCCGCGCCGGGCATAGGCCGGCGGCGGCAGCGCCAGACGCGCGGTGAAGCCCTCCGCGAGCCCGGCCTCGGCCAGCAGCTCCCGCGCCTTCTCGGGGTCGTAGGGCGAGAGCCCGGTCAGATCGACATAGGCCGGGTGATGCGGCGCGAAATGGCTGCCGATGGGGATGCCGTAGCCGAACATCGCCCCGTCGATGATCGCCTGCCGGTCGATGGCATGGGCGACAGCCGCGCGCACCGTCACGTTGTCGAAGGGAGGCTTCGCATTGTTGAGCGCGAGGATCGTCTCGCCCTCGGTCGAGCCCACGATCACCTCGAACCGCGGGTCGGCCTCGAACTGCGCGAGGTTCTCCGGCGCGGGAAACACCGGAAAGGCGTCGATGTCGCCGGCCATCATCGCCGCGAAGGCCGCGGTCGGGTCGGAGATGAACTTGAAGGTCACGCGCTCGAGCTTCGCCGCTTCGCCCCAATAGTTGTCGTAGCGCTCGAGTACCACACGGTCGCCCTGCACCCATCGTGCGAACTTGAAAGGACCGGTGCCCACCGGCTCGGTGGTGTTGGTCTCGGCCGTGGCGGGCGAGACGATCACCGCATCGCCCCAGGCGAGGTCGAAGAGCAGGTCTCCCTTGGGCGCGTCGAGCCCGATCTCCACCGTGACATCGTCGATGACGTTGACCGCGTTGATCCCCTCGAAGAGCTGCTTCTGGGCATTCGTGGAATCCTCCGCCATCGCCCGCTCGAAGGAATAGGCCACATCCTCCGCGCCGAAGGCCGTGCCGTCGTGAAACGTCGCCCCCTCACGCAGGTTGAACACCCAGGAAAGTCCGTCGGGCGCGATCTCCCAGCTCGCGGCGAGGGCGGGCACGATCGTGCCGTCCGACGCGAAGCGGGTCAGCCCCTCGAAGACGTTGGCATAGACCACCTCGTCGACAGCCGCGGCCGCCCCGGCCGTCGGATCGAGGTTCGGCGGCTCGAGCTGCATTCCCAGCGTCAGGTCGGCGCGCTGCGCCTCGGCCGCCCCCGTCGCAGCGAGGCACGCGGCCAGCGCCAGCAGGATCCGCTTCATATCACCCCTCCCCCGGCGGCCTCGCACCGCTCATTGCTTCCCGAGCAGCTCCGCGAGCGCGAGCGCCATCACCGAAGCCGCGTCGAGCATGTCCTCGACGCCGACATATTCGTCGGCTTGATGCGCGAGGTCCAGTATTCCCGGCCCGTACGCCACGCAATTCCTCAGCCGCCCGATCCGGTCGATGTGCTTTTGGTCATAGGTGCCGGGCGAGACGACGAAGTCCGGCTCCCGCCCCAGCACCACCCCCACCGCCCGCGCCAGCGCCGCCGCCACCGGCGCCTCGCGGTCGGTCATCGACGGCTGGACCTCGTGCATGTCGCGCAGCTCGTAGCGGAAATCGCGCCGCGCCCGCGCCCGCTCGACCGTGGCGCGTAACTCTTCCTTCACCTCCTCCAGCGGCTCCTCGACCAGGAAGCGCCGGTCGAGGATCATCCGGCAGCTGTCGGGCACGACCGGCGAGGGCCAGCCGTCGAAGTCCGCCGGCCGCTCGGCCTGCCCGCCGTGGATCGAGTTGACGTTCAGCGTCGAGGCCCGCGCGGCCTCCGGTACCACCGGCATCGCCGTGCACTTGGCGGCGAGCGCGGGCCAGAGGCTCGCCTCCATCTCCGCCAGCACCGCCCCCATGTGTCGCACCGCGCACTCCCCCAGGAACGGCATCGAGCCGTGGGCGATCCGCCCGAAGGTCTCGAGCTCCGCCCACCACACGCCGCGGTGCCCGAGGCACACCCGGTCCTTGTTGAGCGGCTCGGGGATGATGACGTGATCGACCCGTCCGGGCGCGAACACCCCCTCCCCGGCCAGATAGGCCACGCCGCCGTAGCCGCCGGTCTCCTCGTCCGCCGTCGCCGAGACCTCGATCGCCCCGCGAAAGCCCGGTCGGACCGCGCGGAACGCCTCGGCCGCCACGATTGCCGCCGCGAGCCCGCCCTTCATGTCGCATGCCCCCCGGCCGTAGATGCGGCCGTCGATCAGTGCGCCGCCGAACGGGTCGGTACTCCAGCCGTGTCCCACCTCGACCACGTCGATATGGCCGTTGAAATGCACGCAAGGCCCCGGCGCCGCACCCTCCAGCCGCGCCACCAGGTTCCAGCGCGGATACCTCTCGCTGTCGCCCGGCGTCCCCTGCGCCCGGACCAGCCGGCAGTCGTAGCCCTCGCGTCCCAGCCGGACCGCCAGCAGCTCGCAGATCTCGCGGTAGAACTCCCCCGGCGGGTTCAGCGTAGGTACACGGATCAGCGCCTGCGTCAGCGCTACCAGATCGTCGCGCCGCGCCGCGACCGCCTCCCTCAACGCCTCGCCCGCGTCCATCGCACCTCCGCATCCGGCGCCAGCTTTGCAGCTTCGCCGCATTTGTCCAGTAGCCCCGCGCGTCCTGCGGATGCTAAAGCTCGGACAACAGGAGGAGGACGCGCATGTTCGACGCCGCGCTGCGCCGGCGCCTCGATCCGGTGCTGGACCACTTGGGCCGCACACTGGCCGCTCGCGGCGCCACGGCCGACGCAGTGACGCTCGCGGGCCTCGGACTCGGACTAGCCGCCGCAGCGGCGATCGCGCTCGGCACGCCGCTCGCGGGGCTCGCGCTCATCGCGCTGTCGCGACTCGCAGACGGGCTCGACGGGGCGGTGGCGCGCGCGACCCGGACCACCGACTTCGGCGGCTATCTCGACATCACCTCCGACTTTCTCTTCTACGGCGCGGTGCCGCTTGGCTTCGTCTTTCTCAACCCCCAGGCGAACGGCGTAGCCGGAGCGGTGCTGCTGCTGTCGTTCTACGTGAACGGCGCGAGCTTCCTCGGCTTCGCGATCCTCGCCGAGAAGCGACGGATGACCACCACTACCCGCGGCATCAAGAACCTCTTCTACAGCGGCGGTCTGCTCGAAGGCTCCGAGACCATCGGCTTCTTCGTGCTGCTCTGCCTTTGGCCCGGCGCCTTCCCGCCGCTGGCGTGGGCCTTCGCGGCACTCTGCTTCGCGACGGCGGCAGCCCGCGTGCTGCACGCGCACAACGTTTTCGCAAATGTTGGGGAAGCACCTAAAAACCCGATCTAACTGTTCCTGTTGCATTGCAGCGAAATTGTTGTCCCGTTCACCTTGGCAGGCTTTGACCCGGGACGGGGGCGCTGCTAACACCGCCGCCATGTCGAATCAGTTCAGCAGGTAAATTCCGATGACCGCGTCCAATCTCGTCCCGATCCCCGAGCTCTACGTCTCCTCCGACAGCGCGGCCAAGCTCAAGTTCGAGGCGGGAGACCTGCCGTCGTGGGACCTGACGCAGCGCCAGGTCTGCGACCTCGAACTGCTGATGAACGGCGGCTTCGCGCCCCTCAAGGGCTTCCTGTCGCAGGACGATTACGACAGCGTCGTCGCCGACATGCGGCTGAAGGACGGCACGCTCTGGCCGATGCCGATCACCCTCGACGTCTCGGAGGCCTTCGCCGAAACGGCCGGGCCCGGTCAGGACATCGCGCTCCGCGATCCCGAAGGCGTGATCCTCGCGATCATGTCGGTCACCGACCGCTGGACGCCGGACAAGCCGCGGGAGGCCGCGAGCGTCTTCGGCGTCGACGATCTGGCGCATCCGGCGGTGAACTACCTGCACCACAAGGCCGGGCCGGTCTATCTCGGCGGCCCGATCACCGGCATCCAGCCGCCGGTCCACTACGATTTCCGCGGAAGGCGCAACACGCCCAACGAGCTGCGCGCCTACTTTCGCAAACTCGGCTGGCGGCGGATCGTCGCCTTCCAGACCCGCAACCCGCTGCATCGCGCCCATCAGGAGTTGACCTTCCGCGCCGCGCGCGAGGCGCAGGCGAACCTGCTGATCCACCCCGTCGTCGGCATGACCAAGCCCGGCGACATCGACCATTTCACGCGTGTGCGTTGCTACGAGGCGGTGCTCGACCAGTATCCCTCCTCGACCACCTCGCTGTCGCTGCTCAATCTCGCGATGCGCATGGGCGGGCCGCGCGAGGCGGTCTGGCACGGGATCATCCGGCGCAACCACGGCTGCACCCATATGATCGTCGGCCGTGATCACGCCGGGCCGGGCAAGAACTCCGCCGGCCAGGACTTCTACGACCCCTATGCCGCCCAGGCGCTCTTCGCCGAGCACGAGGCCGAGATCGGCGTCGAGATGGTCGATTTCAAGCAGATGGTCTTTGTCCAGGAAAAGGCCCAGTACGAGCCGCGCGACGAGGTCGCCGAGGGCCAGACGATCCTCGACATCTCCGGCACCGAGCTGCGCCGCAGGCTTCAGGAGGGGATCGAGATCCCCGATTGGTTCAGCTTCCCGGCCGTGGTCGAGGAGCTGCGCCGCACCAAGCCGCCGCGCGCGGCCCAAGGCTTCACGGTGTTTTTCACCGGCCTTTCCGGCTCGGGAAAGTCCACGGTCGCCAACGCGCTGATGGTCAAGCTGATGGAGATGGGCGGCCGCCCCGTGACGCTCTTGGACGGCGACGTGGTGCGCAAGAACCTCTCCTCCGAGCTCGGCTTCTCCAAGGAGCACCGCGACCTCAACATCCGCCGCATCGGCTATGTCGCCTCCGAGATCACCAAGAACGGCGGCATCGCCATCTGCGCGCCGATCGCGCCCTATACCTCGAC
>JBBQRM010000108.1:0-8383 GCA_038214855.1 Rhodobacterales bacterium
AAGCCGGGCGTGAGCGGCTGTAGCGTTTCACCCATGCGTGCGTCCGATGCTGCCGTCGGTTTGTGTTCAACAGCTTGAATCTACAGCGCTTTCAGGCGCACGCAACCATTCTCGCCCATTTGGATGAATAAGCCGGGTTGAAGGGTTCTGGGTCTCGTTCGGCCTCATTTTCTTATTCCTGATGCTGTGGCCAATGGTCTATGGAATCAGAGCAGCGCTATACAACGTGTTGCTAAATTGGTTCTCCCGACGCACCAGCGTCGATGATCTAAAAAGGGATTTTCGGCGACATGAGCTTCCGAACAATGACGGAGGGCTTCCCGATGCCGAATTCTATTTTCAATCAGTGATCGAAAGTAAAGAGGCCACCGAGAAGGCAAAGGTCTACTCGGCGGCGACGCTTGGGTCTCTTTCCTTGATCCGTCAGTATTCTCCCATCGACACAATGAGAGCCCACTCGCGGCTTGAACAGGCGCTAAAGGAATACGCCGATACCCTTCCGAGGGCGCAAGAACCCAAGGACGAGGCAGATCATTAAGCTATGGTTCACTGCTTCTCCCGGGACGCCGCCCGTCTCAACGTAGGAGGCGACGCTTTGATGGTCCGAGATAGGGTCTGAAGCTGGCGCGCCCAGATCTTTTGGATGGCCTTCCCGAGTGAGAGGGACCTCGTGTAGTCTATGCTCCGACCCTCGCAAATCCTTTCCATGTGGTTAACGGCACCGCAAAAACCAATAAGAATCAACATTTTGCCGATTTGCTCAACCCTGAGCACCCTGCCGACCCCTCTCAGCCCGCGGCCGAGGCCCGCCGGGGCTTGTAGGGCGCCATGCCCTCGCGGGCGAGCGCGTCGGCGCGTTCGTTCTCGGCGTGGCCCGCATGGCCGCGGGTCCAGTCCCAGCGCAGCTCGTGGCGGGCGGCGGCGGCGTCGAGCCGGCGCCACAGGTCCTCGTTCTTCACCGGCTTGCGGCCACCGGTGCGCCATCCGTTCTTCTTCCAGCCCTCGATCCAGCTGGTGATGCCATCGTGCACGTATCGGCTGTCCGTGACGACGGTCACCGCCGCCGGTCGCTCCAGCGCCTCGAGAGCGGCGATCGCGGCCATCAACTCCATGCGGTTGTTCGTGGTCGCCGGCTCGCCGCCCTTGAGCTCGCGCTCCTTGACCACCGCCTCGCCCGCGCGCGCCTGCAGGACCACGCCCCAGCCCCCGGGGCCGGGATTGCCGGAGCAGGCGCCGTCGGTATAGGCCACGATCTCAGCCATAGAGCGCGCCCACCAGCAGGCAGGCGATCACCCCCGCGGTCAGCGGCAGCCGCAGCGACAGCCAGTAGCCCGGCGCCACGCCCGCGCGCCGAAAGCCGACGTCGATCGCCTGGAGCACGACATAGCCGAAGGCGAGCCAGATCAGGCTCAACGCGGGATTGTCGCGGATCGCGAGAAACGCGAGCAACGCCGGCACCGCCGAGGCCGCGAGCAGCGCGAGCGAGGGCGGCCCGGGCTTCGAGGCGAAGCCCCAAAGGCACCCGCCCATGAACCCCAGGATCGCCGCCCCGAAGCGTTCGAGCACATGCAGCCCGCCCTCGGGGCTCGAGGCGAAGAAGCCGAAGGTGGGCCAGGTGCCCGCCTCCGACAAGATCATCGCCACGCCGTAGACGAAGGGGACGAGCCCCGCCGCGCCCAGCACGATCGCAGGCACCGGCACGCGGTCAGTCAAGGCCGGTCCCCGGCGATGCGCTCCGCCCGCATCCCACGGTCACGCAGCACTCTCGCGCAGCACTCGGGGCACCTTGAACTCCACGTCCTCGCGCGTTGTCTCGACCAGCCGCTCGGTCACGTCGTAGCGCGCCCGGAACGCCTCCACCACCTCGGCGACGAGCACCTCCGGCGCGCTCGCCCCCGCGGTGATGCCCACCGCCCGCGCGCCCTCGAGCGCCCGCCAGTCGATGTCGACGGCGCGCTGCACGAGCTGGGCGTAGCCGCAGCCGGCGCGGCGTCCGACCTCGACCAGCCGCTGCGAGTTCGACGAGTTCGGCGCCCCGATCACCAGCAGCGCGTCGATGTCGGGCGCCATCGCCTTCACCGCCTCCTGCCGGTTGGTCGTCGCATAGCAGATGTCCTCCCGCCGCGGTCCGACGATGGCGGGAAAGCGCGCGCGCAAGCTCGCCACGATCTCGGCTGTGTCGTCCACCGACAGCGTCGTCTGGGTGATGAAGGCGAGCCGCTCCGGGTCCCGGGGCGCAAGCCGCGCTATGTCCGCAACCGTCTCGACCAGGAGCACCTCGCCCGGCGGCAGCTGGCCCATCGTGCCCAGCGTCTCGGGATGGCCGGCATGGCCCACCATCACCATCTGCAGCCCGTTCGCGTGATGGCGCGCCGCCTCCATGTGCACCTTGCTGACCAGAGGACAGGTCGCATCGACCCAGATCATCTCCCGCCGGTCGGCCTCCGCCGGCACCGCCTTCGGCACGCCGTGCGCCGAGAAGACCACCGGCCGGTCGGGCGGGCATTCGTCGAGCTCCTCGACGAAGACCGCGCCCTTGTCGCGCAGGGCATCCACCACGAAGCGGTTGTGCACGATCTCGTGGCGCACATAGACCGGCGCGCCCCATTTCTCGAGCGCGAGCTCGACGATCCTGATCGCCCGGTCCACCCCGGCGCAGAAGCCGCGCGGGGCTGCGAGATAGAGCGTGACGGGCTGCGGCATAACTTTCTCGCGGCTCCCTGGAGGCGGGGCCGCAGCTGGCACGGCCCGATGAGCCAGATATCGCGCCGGGCAAAGCGACGTCAACCGCGTCGAGGGCCGGGATGCGGCGGGCGGCCTCAAGACCGCCCGCCCGCGTGCCTCAGGACTTGCGGTCGTCCTCGACCTCGACCTCGGTGTGGCGCACGGTGCCGCCGACCGTCTCGGTCTCGGTCTCGACGGTCTTTTCGATGTCGATCTCCTCGACCACCCGCGTCTCCTTGGAGACCACGGCCTCCTCCACGACCTCGTCGACCTCGACCGTGCGGTCCTGGAAGGCCGCATCCGCGTCCTTCACCAGCCGATCGACCGGGCGGCGCTCGACGTGGACACTCTCGTGGCGCAGCGGCACCTCCTGCGAGACCTCTTCCTCGACGGTGTAGGTGCGCACCCGGACGCTGCCGTTCTCGACGTTGCGCTTGCCGATGCGCATCTGCTCCTCGGCGAGCTCGATCGTGCCCTCGCCGTCCGACCAGCCTTCGGAGCGCCACTGGCCCGACCGCTCGTCCATGTCCACCGATCCGTCGGCATCGAGGATCTCGATGACGCGCGCCGACATCTCGGCATCGCTGCGGACCGAGACCATGTAGCCGCCGCGCCGCAGGCCCTCGGCATAGTGCTGCTTGTCCTCGGCGGGCATGAACATGTCCTTGAGCGAGTCGAGAAAGCCGCTCTCCTTGGCGCTCTGATCGTCGGCTCCGGGCTTGGAGCCCTCGACCACCGTCACCTGGTCGGGCGTGACGCCGATCCCTTCGAGCCGGTCGATCGCCGCCTGCGCCTTTGCATGCTCGTCGAAGAACGCCACGACCGTGTTGGTTTCGTTCGTTGCCATTTCATCTTTCCTTCGGGTTGTCGTCGGTTAATGGTTCGACCTGTTGGCCGATTGTCGCGGTTTGTCTGCGAAGCGTGACGGGTGTCGTCACCCGTTCCGTGGTCTTTTGCTGCTTGATGTGGATTTCCTCGACGAGGCGCAGGCGCGTCTCGACGACCAGAACCTCCTCGAGCACCGGGATGATCGTCAGCCCCTCCTCGGTGCGCATCTGCGGGATCTCCGCGCCGCGCTCGAGGTCGCGGCCGACGGGAACGCGCGTGACATGCGCGTAGATCGTGTCGAGATCGCGCTCCACCACCTGCTCCTGCGTCTCCGTCTGCAGGTCCACGCGCACCTTGCCGGTCACGTGCTCGCGCGTCTCTACCTTCAGGCTTTCCTCGTGGACGGGGATCACCCTCGAGCTGTCTCCTTCGCGCACATTGCGGGCCATGCATCGCTCCTTCCGATGGCGCGGCCCCATGCGGTTTCCTTGCTGGCTCGAGAGGCGGCAGGGCCGGGCGCTGTTGCTCTCGCGCGACAACCGCCGTGGCCCGTTATGGTTCCTTTAAGACTTGGACCAAGCCCGTCGGTTGCTGCCGGGGAAAGGCGCTCAGCGGGTGCGAAGCGCCGCCGCGAGATCGGCGAAGACCGCCTCGAACATCGCCGGCGTCAGGCGTCGTGTGTTGGTGTTGTAGCGCGAGCAATGATAGCTGTCGAAGACCGCGAGGCCGCCGAGCTCGTGCCGCGCCCCGTGCGCGAAGGGATGCGCGGCGAGCCGCTCGCCCAGCGTCCGCACGAGGCTCTCGTGTGCGATCCGGCCCAGGCACAGCACCCCCGCGAGCCGCGGCAGCGCCGCGATCCGCGCCGCGAGATACCCGCGGCAGGTGGCGACCTCGGCGGGCAGAGGCTTGTTCTGCGGCGGCACGCAGCGCACCGCGTTCGACACCATGCAGTCGCGCAGCTCCAGCCCGTCGTCGGGCCGCGCCGCAAAGGCCCCGGTCGCCAGCCCGAACTTCGTCAGTGTCGCATAGAGCAGGTCGCCGGCGTAGTCGCCGGTGAAGGGGCGTCCGGTGCGGTTCGCCCCCGCTACTCCCGGCGCCAGTCCCAGCACCAGCACCCGCGCATCGCTCGGCCCGAAGGAGGGCACGGCGCCGTTGAACCAGTCGGGATGGGCGGCGCGGTTATTTTCGCGGTAGGCGGCGAGACGCGGGCAGAGCGGACAGTCGCGCGGCGCCTCCGGCGTCATTCGTCCGCGTCGGCGGTGGCCGTGGCTGCGGTGGAGGCGGCCTGCTCGCCGCGCGGCGGCCGGCCGATCACCTCGCGCAACTCGTCAAGCTCGATGAAGTTGTCGCACTGCCGGCGCAGCTCGTCGGCGATCATCGGCGGGCTCGACCGGATAGTCGAGACCACCGACACCCGCACCCCCTGGCGCTGGAGCGACGAGACCAGCGGCCGGAAGTCGCCGTCGCCCGAGAACAACACGATGTGATCGACCCGCGGCGCGATTTCCATCGCATCGACGGCGAGGTCGATGTCCATGTTGCCCTTGATCTTGCGCCGGCCCATCGAATCGGTGAACTCCTTCGCGGGCTTGGTCACCATCGCGAAGCCGTTGTAGTTCAGCCAGTCGACCAGCGGCCGGATCGGCGAATACTCGTCGTTCTCCAGCAGCGCCGTGTAGTAGAAGGCGCGCAGGAGCTTGCCGCGGCGCATGAACTCGGTCCTGAGCAGCTTGTAGTCGATGTCGAAGCCGAGCGCACGCGCCGCCGAATAGAGATTGGCGCCGTCGATGAACAGGGCGAGGCGCTCGTCGCGATAGAACATCGGGGTAATTCCTCCGGATGAATGCGGATTATGCCGGACCGGGATCAAATATCTGTCATCCGGTCCGAACACAGCATAATCCGCTCATGCGCGGAACGAAAGCCGTTTCGCGCGCATCGGCGCCGGGGGAGGGGCTCATGTATCTCGTAGCTCTCGGGGCCAATCTCACCTCGCCGCTCGGCGGCCCCCGCGTCACGCTCGAGGCAGCACTCGATCGGCTCGCATCCGCGGGGCTCGCCTGCACCGCGCGGAGCCCCTGGTGCCGGACCCCGGCCTTTCCTGCCGGTGCCGGGCCGGACTACGTGAACGCCGCCGCCGCCTTTGCGTCCCCGCTCGCGCCACAGGCGGTGCTCGCCGCACTGCACGCGGTCGAGGACGAGCTCGGGCGGGCGCGGGACGCGCGCTGGGGGGCGCGGGCCTGCGATCTCGATCTGCTCGCGCACGGGGCTGAGGTCGCTCCCGACGCAGCGACGGTCGCCCGCTGGATGCGCCTCGAGCCTGCGGCGCAGCGCCGCGCCGCGCCCGGCCGGCTGATCCTGCCGCACCCGCGCCTGCACGAGCGCGGCTTCGTGCTCGTCCCGCTCGCCGAGGTGGCGCCCGGCTGGGTCCACCCGCTGATCGGGCTGAGCGTCGCGCAGATGCTGGAGGCCCTCCCGCCGGAGGCCACCGCTGGGATCGAGCGGCTGTGAGGCCGCGCGCTCGCCGCGTCGGGTCGCGCCGTAAGACCGCCTCAGTCGCGAAAGGCCCGCCGCAGATTGACGCTGTCGTCGAATTGAGCTTCCGTCGCGCCGACGAGGTCGCGCAGCTTCGCGGAGGCGACGTCGGCGCCTTCGAAGCGCGCGCCCGTGACGTCGGCACCGGTCAGGTCGGCGCCGCCGAGCAGCGCGGTGGAGAGGTCCGCACCACGCAGGATCGCGCCGCGCAGCGTCGCGAACTCGAGGTCAACCCTGCCGAGGGAAGCGTCGGTGAAATCCGCGCCGTCGGCCGTGGCATTGCGCAGCACGCCGCGCATCAGGCCCATCGACTGGTTCTTGAGGTCGGCCGACAGATCGGCGCCGCGAAAGATCGCGCCGCTCAACTCCGCATCGGTGAAGTTCGCCGCCGCCCGCGCACCCGCCATGTCGGCACCGGCCAGCCGCGCCCCCAGAAGCTGAGTCTGGAACATCTCGGCCCCGCGCAGCGAGGCGCCGGTGAGGTCGGCCCGGTTCAGCGCCGCCGCCCGCAGGTTCGCGCCGCCGAGATCGAGCCCCGAGAGGTCGAGCCCGTTCAGCCGTCGCCCCGACAGATCGACCGGTCCGCCCGCGGCGAGCATCGCCTCGATCTCGCAGCGGGTCGTGTCGGCCTCGGTCATCTTCGGGCCGCTCAGGTCCACGCCCTCGGGCAAACCCTGACCGCCCGACGGCTGTGCCGCCGCCATCAGTGCCGCGACCAGGAAAGCTGCCCCGTGCATCTCCAGAGCCTCGGTCGTCCGGGCGACGCAGTCAATTCAACGGCCCGTGAGCCGGCCCTCGCGTGACGCGGGCCTTGCGTTCGCGCCCGGCCTTCGCTAGACACCGCACTTTCCCAGGCTTGTTCCAGGAGTGGCC
This sequence comes from Rhodobacterales bacterium, assembly GCA_038214855.1. GTDB lineage: Bacteria > Pseudomonadota > Alphaproteobacteria > Rhodobacterales > Rhodobacteraceae > Amaricoccus. The sequence goes on from JBBQRM010000108.1 coordinate 6,961, forward strand.
ATGGCCCGCGTTACCGTCGAAGATTGCGTCGACAAGGTTCCGAACCGGTTCGAGCTGGTGATGCTCGCAGCCCACCGCGCCCGGGCGCTCGCCGCTGGCGCGCAGATGACCGTGCCGCGCGACAACGACAAGAACCCGGTCGTGGCCCTGCGCGAGATCGCCGACGAGACCCTGACCGCCGAGCGCCTTCGCGAGGCCGCCATCGAGAGCTTCCAGCGCCAGATCGAGATCGACGAGCCGGAGGAGGACAACATGACCCTCCTGACCAGCGTCGGCACCGACAAGCCCGCCGAGGACGACATGTCCGAGGAGCGCCTGCTGCGCGCCCTGATGGAAGCCCAGGGGGAATCCTGACGCCCCTCGCGGCGCCGGCCGCCGAGGCCGCCCCGGCGAAGGCCGGGGACGACGGCCTCATTCCGGTCGCGGTCTTGACTGGGCTCACCCGCTCCTACAATCCCCGCTCCGCCACGGGCCTGATCGAGGCCGCCTTCGACTACGGCCGGCAGATGCACGCGGGCCAGACCCGCACCAGCGGCGAGCCCTACTTCAGCCACCCGGTCGCGGTGGCGATCCTGCTCGCCGAGCAGAAGCTCGACGACGCAACGATCGTCACGGCACTCCTGCACGACACGATCGAGGACACGGGCTCGACCTATTCCGAGATCTCGCTCCGCTTCGGCGACGAGATCGCCCAGCTCGTCGATGGGGTGACAAAGCTCAACAACCTCGAGCTCTCTTCGGTCCAGGACGCCCAGGCCGAGAACTTCCGCAAGCTGCTGATGGCGATGTCCAAGGACCTGCGGGTGCTGCTGGTCAAGCTCGCCGACCGCCTGCACAACATGCGCACCATCAAGTACCTCGCGCCCGAGAAGCAGATCCGCAAGGCGCGCGAGACGATGGACATCTTCGCGCCGCTGGCGGGCCGCATGGGCATGCAGTGGATGCGCGACGAGCTCGAGGACATCGCCTTCCGCGTTCTCAACCCCGAGGCGCGCTCCTCGATCATCCGCCGGTTCGTCACGCTGAGAAACGAGACCGGCGACGTCATTCCCAAGATCACCGACGACATCCGCAAAGCACTCGCCGGCGCCGGCGTCCCGGCCCAGGTCTTCGGCCGCGAGAAGAAGCCCTATTCCGTCTGGCGCAAGATGGAGGAGAAGAAGGAGGGCTTCTCGCGCCTCTCCGACATCTACGGCTTCCGCATCATCGCGGGCTCGGTGGCGGAATGCTACACGGCACTTGGCGCCGTGCACCAGCGCTGGACCGCGGTGCCCGGGCGCTTCAAGGACTACATCTCCCAGCCCAAGTCGAACGGCTACAGGTCGATCCACACCACCGTATCGGGGCGCGACGGCAAGCGCGTCGAGGTCCAGATCCGCACGGCCGAGATGCACGCCGTCGCCGAGACCGGCGTTGCCGCGCA
>JBBQRM010000109.1:0-8354 GCA_038214855.1 Rhodobacterales bacterium
TTCGACATCGCTCAATCGAGTCAGAAAACCGCCTGCTTGAAAATGCCTTCCCAACCGCCCGAGTCAATCGGTCGCACCATCAACGCCCACGCCGAACTCCACCGCCCGGGGTTTTGCCCCTGTTACTGAGCAATGAGCAAATTGACAAGTCTCTGATAATAAACATAAAAAACGGGACCGTTAACCACATGGAAAGGATTTGCGCAGTCGGTGGAGAAGCTACGAGCGCGGGGGTCTCGAGCCTCGGAGGATGCTTGACACCGACCGTCGAGCCCTCCGATCCTCGGCCGCGATGAGCACCCACGACGCCGAGATCGACGCGGCAACGAGGCGATCAGCATATGGATCGACGGGGCGCTGGTGCCGCGGAGCGAGGCGCGGGTCTCGGTCTACGACAGCGGCTTTCTGCTCGGCGACGGGGTTTGGGAGGGGCTGAGGCTGCACGAGGGGCGCTGGAGCTTCCTCGACGACCATCTCGACCGGCTGTTCGAGGCGCTGCGCGCCATCGACCTCGATCCGGGCACCGACCGCGCCGGATTGAAGGCGGCGCTGAAGGCGGCGCTGGAGGCAACGCGGGCGGCGAACGGGATGGAGACCGACGCACATGCGCGGTTGATGGTGACGCGCGGGCGCAAGACGCGGCCGTTCCAGCATCCGGGCCTGTCGCGCTCGGGGCCGACGACGGTGATCATCATGGAGCATTCGCGGCCCGCACCCGCATTGCAGGCCGAGGGCATCCGGCTCGCGACCGTTCCGCAGGTTCGCGGCCAGCCGATGAGCCAGGACCCCAAGCTCAACAGCCATTCCAAGCTCAACTGCGTGCTCGCCTGCATCCAGGCGGAGAAGGCCGGCGCCGACGAGGCGCTGATGCTCGATCCGCACGGGTTCGTGAACACGACCAACGCCTGCAACTTCTTCATCCTGCGCCGGGGCGAGGTCTGGACCTCGACGGGGGACTATTGCATGAACGGGATCACGCGGGCCAAGGTCATCGGCCTGTGCCGGGCGAACGCGATCCCGATCTTCGAGCGCAACTTTTCGCTGACGGACGTCTTCGGCGCCGCGGAGGCGTTCCTGACCGGCACCTTCGGCGGATTGACCCCGGTGGCGGAAATCGACGGACGACGCTTCGGCGACGGGCACGCCGGGCCGGTGACGCGGCGGTTGCAGGGGCTCTACGCGGAGCTGGTCGCGCGTGGCTGACGGGATGCGGCTCGCGATGTGGTCGGGGCCGCGGAACCTGTCGACGGCGATGATGCGCGCCTTCGGCAACCGCGCCGATGTGGCGGCGGTGTGGGACGAGCCGTTCTATGCGGCGTATCTGGCGGCGAGCGGCAAGGCGCATCCGATGCGCGAGGCGGTGCTGGCGGCGCAGCCGCAGGACTGGCGCGAGGTGGCGCGCGCCTGCGCCAAAACGGAGGTGCCGCAGGGGCGAGTGCTCTATCAGAAGCACATGGCGCAACACATGCTGCCGGAGTTCGGGCGCGACTGGATGGACGGGCTGACGCATGTGTTCCTGATCCGGGCGCCGGAGCGGGTGGTGGCGAGCTATGCCGCCAAGCGCGAGGCGGTGACGCTCGACGATCTGGGCTTCGTGCAGCAGGCGGCGCTGTTCGAGCGTGTGGCGGACCGGCAGGGCACCGCCCCGCCGGTGATCGAGGCCGAAGCGGTGCGCGCCGACCCCGAGACGGCGCTGCGGGGCCTGTGCGCGGCGCTGGACCTCGCCTTCGATCCGGCGATGCTGCGCTGGGAGCCGGGATCGCGCGCGAGCGACGGGGTCTGGGGCGCGCATTGGTACGGCAGCGTGAGAGCCTCCACCGGCTTCGCGCCGCCCGAACCCGCGCTCCCGCGGCTCGATGCGGCGATGCGGCGGCTGGCGGAGGCGGCGCGGCCGGCCTATGAGCGGCTGCGCGCGGCGGCGGGGGGCTGAGGGATGGACGAGGAGATCGCGCGGCGCCATGCGCTCGCCCGCCGCGTGGCGGTCGAGGCGGGCGCGCTGGCGCTGGCGCATTGGCGCAACCGCGCGGCGCTGGCCGTCGAGGCCAAGGCGAGCCCGCAGGACATCGTCTCGGAGGCCGATCGCGCCGTCGAGCGGCTGATCCGGGCAGCCATTGCCGCCGATTTTCCCGAGGACGGCATCCTGGGCGAGGAGCTTGGGGCCGACGACGGCCGCTCCGGTTTCACCTGGGTGATCGACCCGATCGACGGCACCGCGCCCTATCTGCACGGGCTGCCGAGCTGGTGCGTCGCGATCGCGGTGGCTCGGGGGGCCGAGACGCTGATCGGCGCGATCCACGTGCCGGTGCAGGAGGAATTGTTCGCCGCCAGTCTCGGCGGCGGGGCCTGGCTGAACGGCGCGCGGCTGCGGCTGAGTCCGGAGCTGACGCTGCGCAACGCCGCGGTGGGGGTGGGGGCGAGCTACCGGTCGGACCCGCCCGAGATCGCGCGGATCGTCGAGCGGCTGCTGGCGGCGGGGAGCGTCTTCTACCGCAACGGCTCGGGGGCGCTGATGCTCGCCTCGGTCGCGGCGGGACGGCTCGCGGGCTATGTCGAGCCGCACATGAACGCGTGGGACTGTCTCGCGGCGCTCCTGATGATCCGCGAGGCGGGAGGACGGACCGCGCCCTTCCCGGCGGCGGGCGACCTGCGCGCCGGGGGGCCGGTGCTCGCGGCGGCGCCGGGCGCCTGGGAGGCGCTGTCGGCGGTCGTGCACGGGGGCTTGCCGGAGGGCTGTGGCGCGCCAGATGCACCGCCGGGACGCGGGGAGACGGGGCGATGACGACGCGGGACTTGTTCGACACGGCGAACACGCTGGGGGAGCTGCACGAGGAGGCGCGCGGCTGCACCCGCTGCCCGCTTTATGCCGAGGCGACGCAGGTGGTCTTCGGCGAGGGGCCCGAGGATGCGCGGATGATGTTCGTCGGCGAGCAGCCGGGCGACCAGGAGGATCTGGCCGGGCGGTCCTTCGTCGGACCCGCGGGGCAGCTCTTCGACCGGGTGCTGGCGCAGGCGGGGATCGAGCGGCGCGAGGTCTACGTCACCAACGCGGTGAAGCACTTCAAGCATGTGCAGCGCGGCAAGCGGCGGCTGCACCAACGCCCGAACGCCGGTGAGGTCAGCCATTGCCGGTGGTGGATCGAGGCCGAGCGCGCGCTGATCCGGCCGGCGCTGATGGTCGCGCTCGGCGCCACCGCGACCCTGTCTGTCACCGGCAACGGCAAGGATGTGCTCAAGCGGCGCGGCAGCGTCGAGGCCGCGGACGACGGGACGCCGGTCTTTCTGACGGTGCATCCCTCGTATCTGCTGCGCCTGCCCGACGCCGAGGCGAAGGCGCGCGAGACCGAGGCCTTTCGTCGCGATCTCGAGGCCGCGGCCGCGCATGTCGCCGAACTCGGCTGACTGGCGCGCGCCATCGGAACAAGCATCGCTCCGCAGCGTTTGGAACCCGAGCGCGGCGTGCAGACTGGGAGACTCCCGATGCAGGACACAGTGACGGAAGACATGGCGCATCCGCCGCCCCAGGAGCAGGATCGCCAACCGGGACTGGAAGCGGAGATGACGCCGCAGCCCGACCATGCACCGCGGTTCGCGGGATCCGAGCGGCTGGCGGGCAAGACCGCGCTGATCACCGGCGGCGACAGCGGCATCGGTCGCGCCACCGCGGTGCTCTTCGCCCGCGAGGGGGCGAATGTCGCGATCCACTACAAGGACGAGCACGAGGATGCGGAGGTCACGCTCGAGATGATCCGCGCCGAGGGCGCGCAGGGTCTGGCCTGCAGCGGCGACATCGGCGACAAGGCCGGCGTCGAGCGATGCGTCCTCGACGTCATCGAGCGGTTCGGTGCGATCAACATTCTGGTCAACAATGCCGGCGAGCAGCATGTCCAGGAAGACATGACGGACATCTCCGAGGAGCAGCTGAAGCGCACCTTCGCGACGAACATCTTCGGCCAGTTCTACGGGGTCCAGGCGGTCTTGCCGCACATGCGGGCGGGTGACGCCATCATCAATGTGACCTCGGTCACGGCCTTCCATGGCCAGGACATGCTGATCGACTATGCCTCGACCAAGGGCGCGATCCTCGGCTTCACCCGGGCCCTGTCGAAGAAGCTCGCCGACCAGGGCATCCGCGTGAACGCGGTCGCGCCCGGGCCGATCTGGACGCCGCTGATCCCGGCATCGTTTCCGGGCGAGAAGGTCGAAAGCTTCGGCGCGAGCGTGCCGCTCGGCCGCATGGGTCAGCCGAACGAGGTCGCCCCGTGCATCCTCTTCCTGGCCTGCGAGGATGCGTCCTACATGACCGGCCAGACGCTTCACCCCAACGGCGGCTCGCTCGTCGGCGGCTGAGCTTCGCCCTATTTTGCGACCAAAGCCAAGGAGAATACTGCCCATGTCGAATCTGAAGAAGGCCGAGCGCCACCCCGAGGAGCTGTTGTGGGACGAGCTCGGGGACGTCCACGCGGGGCTCCTCGGCATCGTCGGCAGCGAGCAGCATCTTCAGCCGATGGCGCATCACGCGGATCGTGCCGGGCGCAGGCTGTGGTTTCTCACCAAGCGCGACAGCGATCTGGTCCAGAGCCTGAAGCCCGGTGACATGGCGCGCTTCGCGATCATCTCGAAGAAGCAGGACTTCCACGCCAGCATGCGTGGTGTCCTGTCGGAGCGCCGGGATCAGGCGATGCTCGACGAGATGTGGAACCGCGTCTCGGGCAGCTGGTTCGACGGCAAGGACGATCCCTCGCTCGTGATGCTGGCGCTCGACCTGAAGGATGCGGGCCTGTGGGCTTCGACCGGCAGCAGCGTCGCGTTCGCCTGGGAGATCGCCAAGGCCAACATGAGCGACGCGAAACCCGACGTGGGTGTCCGCTCCGAGGTCGTCTTCGCCTGAACGGCCGACCCGCGCCGCGGGCCGGCCGCGGCGCGGGCGCGTCAGGATTGCAGGCCGTAGTAGGCCATCACCTTGTTGTACCACTTGCCCTCGACACCATCGATCTGATGCAGATCGGGGCTGTCGTGGAATTGTGCCGCCGGACCCTCCAGCGTTACCGACTGCGCGGTCCACTCGAAGTCGCGGATCGCCGAGACCGGCACGACCCGCTGGTGTTCGGCGAGGAGCTTTCCGCTGCCGGTCTCGACGACGAGATAGGCCGCCCGCCAGCCGTCGCTGTCGAAGATAACCCCCATCAGCTTGCCCAACTCGGTGTCCTCGGCGCGCACTGTAGTGCCGGTGAGCAGCTCGTTGATGGTTCGCGGCGCGGCACCGGGGGCAGGAGCCGCATCCCCCCTGTGTGCGAGCAACTGCCCACCCGACCGCGCGGCGTCGTCGAGATCGGCGCGCCCGACGGCGGCGGGCCAGGTGCCGCCCTCGACGTCCGGCTCATCGAAGCGCTCGATGCCGACCACCGCCTTGCGATCCTCGAACCAGCCGCCGACATCGAGCACGACCGCGCGCGCCGCAAGATCGGTCGTCGAGAGCAGGAGGTCGTCGACCGCGTGGCGCGTTCCGTCTCCGGTCGGCACGGCGAGTGTCATCAGGTCCTTGTCGCGGATCAGCATCTTAAACTCCTCTGTGCGGCACACGCCGGTCTCATGGCCCCTCGGCGGTGGAATTGAGAGCGGTTTCGCAGGATTGGCAAGACCTTCGGCCGCGGTAATCCGCCGCGCTTGCCGCAGGATCAGGGAGATTGCACCGCCGCCAGATCGGCGGGCGGTGCGTCTTTCACGGGCAGGCGCAGCCGTGCCTCCGCCGCTGCGACGATCGCGACGAGGCGCGCCGTCTCCAGCGGCAGCTGCGAGGGGCGCAGCCGGCTTCGGCCGCGGAACCGACTCGCCGCCTCGATCGTGCGCCAGGCCGCGCCGAAGGCGGTTGCCGCTCGCGCCGCCTCGATCGTCCGGGACCCGAGGCCGAGGTTGCGGCAGAGCGGCCCCAGGTCGGCGCCGACCCGCCAGCTCACCCGCGCCTGCGCGCGCCAGCGGAGCCGGGCCAGCCAGTCGCGCGCCGGTTCGGCGAAGGCGTCGATCGGGGCGTCGGCGTCGCGAAGACGCTCGGCCACCGTGTCCGCCATGCCGCCCGGCGCCCGTCCGTCGGCGCGGCCGGAGGTCACGACCCGCGCCGCGTCCGAGAACACCACCGGCAGATCGCGGGCCCGGTACCGCGCGAGCATCGCCCGGTCCTCGCTCACCGGCACCCGCGGCAGCCCGCCGACGTCCCGGTATGATGCACAGGTCGCAGCCATGCTGGCTCCGCTCATCGTCCCGTGGTGCGGCCAGGGGTTCCAGGGGTCCGGGTCGAGCAGCCATTCGAGGCGGCGCATCAGGTCGAGATACCGGCATTCCGCGGCGCTCGCGCGCTGCACGGCCGGCGGCAGGGGGACGGCGTCGGCGTGGTTCCATTCGATCCTGCCGCCGACGAGCGCGGCCCCGCGTCCGATCTCCGCGAGGTTCGCGCCGATCCAGTCCTGATCGGCTCGCGAATCGGCATCGGTCGTCATCACGACTGCCTCCGGCGCGCCGAGCCGGCAGGCCGCATCCATCGCCACGCCGCGTGCCGTGCCGGCATGCGCCTCCCGCGGCGGCAGGGTGACGCAGGCGACCAGCGTCGCCAGACTGCCGGCCCCGGCCGCCGCGAGGGCGCGGTCCACGGTCGCATCCACCGTATCGTTGACGAGGATCAGCAGCTGCGTCGGATCGGGCGTGCGCCCGGCACTCGTGGCCAGCGCCTCAAGGCAGGCCTCGATGCGCCCGGCTTCGTCCTTGGCCGGGACGGCGATGATGACACGTGTGCGTCCCGGCTCGATCCGAGGACCGGCGGCGAGGATCCGGTTCAGCCGAGCCCCTCGCGGCAGCACCTCCCGCAGCGCCCGTGCTGCGCGCTCACGCACCGCGGTGCGCCCCGCCGGCCGCGCCGCGTGAATAGGCGAGCGTCACCGGCGGCGCAGGGAACACGTCGATCCGGTAGTCCGCGGTCACGAAGACCCGCTGCGGCCGCCGCCCGAACGCCCCGGCGAACAGCCCCACCGCCTGCGCCCCATCGAGCTCGCGCCCGGTCGCACCGAGGTAGTTCACGCAGACCACGTCGCCCCGCGGGCTTGCCGCCGCGACCTGGGCGGCGAGCGCCGCCACGTCCTCGCGCCCGAGAAAATACAGCACCTCCGACAGCAGGATCAGGTCGAACGGCCCGTCGGGGAAGCGCTCGGGCACCAGACAGAAGCGGAACGCCATGTTCGCCAGCATGTCCGCGCGCGCGAGATCGATGGCGCGCCGGCTCGCGTCGATCCCGAGGTAGCGCTCGCAGCGCGGCGCCAGCATCCGGCCGAGCACCCCGATCGAGGCGCCCACCTCGAGCGCGCTTGCGTAGGACGTCCGTGGCAGCAGATCGAGCGTCTGCGCGTATTTCGCGCGCTCGTAGGCACTGTCGCGGAAGTTCCAGGGGTCCGGGTTCCGCGCGTAGAGGGCGTCGAGCTCCTCAGGCGTGGCGGAAGGCATCGTCCGGCTCCAAAAAGATCTCGTCGCGCTCGAGAAACGCCGCCACGAACGCGGCCGGCAGCACGAAACCCTCCGGAGCGTCCGTCACCAGCCCCCCGAGCTGGCTCACATGCGCGCCGATGGCCAGTCGCTTGAGCTCCAGATGCCGCCCCAGCGAAAAGCGGCGGGCCGGCGCCCGCGGATCGGGCTCGGGCGGCCAGATCGGATAGTGCAGCACCTCGATCCCGCCCCGCAGCGCCGCTGTTGCTGCGGCGATCGCGGCCGTCGCTTTGTGATCGGCATGCGCATCCCGGGGCCCGGTCGAGAGCAGGGTCGCAGCTCCGGTCGCCTCGCAGATCGCGCGTACCCGTCGCGCCGCCGCCGCGACCTCCGGCCCCTCTGCGGGCACCGCGCCGTCGGGGAACCCGAGAAAGCTCAGGTCTTCCTCCCCGCCGCCCAGCCTGCGGATCGCCTCAATCGCTTCGGACCGGCGCTGGCACGCCAGCCGCTCCGGCGGCCAGCTCGCCGACCCGGGATGCGAGGCGCCGCCGTCGGTGACGAGCACGACATGCACAGGTCGACGTGCCTCGAAGCAGGCGGCGATCAGCGCGCCGCATCCCAGCGTCTCGTCGTCCGGATGCGGTGCCAGCACCACGACGCCCCGGCCCGGGCCGAGAACGGCATCGAGCGCCGCCGGGTCGTCCTGCAGCTCCCGGGATGGGCGCAGCCCCTCAGTTTGCTGCATCGAACGCCTCCGCCAGAGGACGCGCATCGGTCAGGAGCCCCGCTGCCGCGCGTTCGCGCAGGGCATCGGGGGTCATCTGCCGGATGTAGGTCGCGAGGTCGCGCATCCGCCGCTCCACCGTGGTGCCGCGGACATAGCCGCCGAG
>JBBQRM010000110.1:0-8343 GCA_038214855.1 Rhodobacterales bacterium
AACGACACGCCGACCTGGACCGAGAAGCTGGCGCTGCTGCTGATCCTGATCGTGTCGCTGCCGATGGCGGCGGTGGGATTGCGCGAGAACTTCCATCTCGGCATTTCTTTCGCCGCCGAGCTGCTGCCGGCGCGGGCACAGTACTGGCTCGGCATCGTCAACGCGGTGTTGCTCGCCGGCTTCGGTGTGGCCATGATCGTGGGATCCTGGCCGCTGGTGATCGGCACCTGGGGGCGCGACATACCGCTCATCGGCGTGCCGCAGGGGCTCCAGTACGTGCCGCTGATCGTGGCGGGCGCGCTGATCGTGGCCTTCATGGTCGAGCGGCTGTGGTTCGCCTTGCGCGCCGGTCCTCTCGAGGGCGAGGGTGAGGGCGAGGGCTGATGGGGCTCGCGATCCTGCTGGGGGTGTTCTTCGTCGTGACCGCGATGGGCATCCCCATCGCCTTCGCGCTGGGGATTGCGGCGCTCGCGACCGCGATCTTCGAGGGCATCCCCTCGCTGATCGTGTTCCAGCGGATGGTCGCGGGGATCAACGTCTTCTCGCTGCTCGCGATCCCGTTCTTCATCTTCGCGGGCGAGCTGATGATGAACGGCGGGATCGCGCTGCGCCTCGTGCGCTTCGCCGAGACGCTGGTGGGGCAGGTGAGGGGCGGGCTCGGGGTGGTGAACGTGCTGACCTCGATGCTCTTCGGCGGCATCTCGGGCTCGGCGGTGGCCGACACGTCGGCGCTCGGCTCGGTGATGATCCCGATGATGCGCGAGCGCGGCTACGACGACGACTATACCGTCAACGTCACCGTCACCTCGTCGATCGCCGGCGTGATGATCCCGCCGAGCCACAACATGATCCTCTATGCCCTGGCGGCCGGCGGCGGTATCTCCATCACCAAGCTGTTCCTCGCGGGTGTGGTGCCTGGGGTGGTGATGTGCCTGTGCCTCGCGGTGGCGGCCTATCTGGTCGCGGTGAAGCGCGCCTATCCGACGGGCGCCTTTCCAGGCTGGCGGGCGGTGGCGCTGGCCGCGGCCTCGGCGCTGCCGGGATTCTTCACGGCGGTGGTGATCATCGGGGGCGTGATCTCGGGCGTGTTCACGGTGACGGAATCGGCGGCCATCGGCGCGATCTATGCGCTGCTGGTGACGGTGTTCTTCTACCGCTCGCTCAGCTTCGCGCTGTTCTGGTCGAGCGTGACGCAGGCGATCCGCACGACCGCGATGGTGATGATCCTGGTCGGCACCGCGCAGGCGTTCAGCTATTTCATCGCGCTCTACGAGATCCCGGCGCTGATCCTCGCGGGGCTCCAGGCGATCTCGGAGAACCGGATCGTGCTCCTCTTGCTGATCAACGTCTCGCTGCTGGTGCTCGGCATGTTCATGGACATGGGGGCACTCATCCTGATCACGACGCCGATCTTCCTGCCGGTGGCCGTGGCGCTGGGAATGGACCCGATCCAGTTCGGCATGGTGCTGATGATGAACCTCGGGCTGGGGCTGACGACGCCGCCGGTGGGGGGGTGCCTCTTCGTCGGCTGCGCCATCGCCAAGGTGCGGATGGAAGAGGTGCTGGGAACGATCTGGCCGTTCTACCTCGCGATCGTGGTAGCGCTGCTGCTCACCACCTACGTGCCGGCGATGTCGCTCTTTCTGCCGGGAGTGCTGGGGTATTGAGCGGGAGAGGGTCGTGAGCACCGGGACGGAACCTGCGCTGACGCGGGTGGACCCCCAGCGGCCGCCCGAGGTGCAGATCTATGAGGCGCTCCGCGCGGCGATCCTGCGGATGGAGATGGCGCCGGGCGCGCTGGTGTCGGAGAGCGAGATCGGCCAGGCGGTGGGGGCGAGCCGGACGCCGGTGCGCGCGGCGTTGGCGCGGCTGCGCGAGGACGGGCTGATCGCGACGCGGCCGAGCCGCGGCAATTACGTGACCAAGCTGAGCGCGCGGGCGATCCGCGAGGCGCATTTCCTGCGCCGCGCCATCGAGCGGGCGGTGGTCGAGCGGCTGTGCGCCGAGGGGCTGGCCCCCGCGGCCGCACGCGCGCTCGAGGAGAATATCGCGGCCTCACGGGGCGAGATCGCGCGCGGCAACGGCGCGGCCTTCGGGCGGCTCGACGACGCGTTTCACGCGCGTCTGGCCGAGGCTACCGGCTACGCCCGCGTCGGCCGGGTGCTGGCGCGCGAGAAGATGCTGCTCGACCGGCTGCGGGTGCTGTCGCTGGGGGATGCGGCGCATCTGCACACGCTGCTCGCGGACCACGAGGGCGTCCTTGCCGGGATCGTCGCCGCCGACGCGGGGGGCGCGCTCGCGGTGCTGGAGACGCATCTGGCGCGCGTTCTGATCACGCTCGACGCGCTGGAGCGGCGGCATGTGGATTTCTTCGAGAGGACGCAAGGATGAACGCGCGAGAGGAAGCCCTGTATCGGGCGATCCGCGACCTGCGGATCGTCTCGCCGCACGGGCACACCGATCCGGCATGGTTCGCCGATGACCGGGCGTTCGCCGATCCCGCGGCGCTCCTGATCGTGCCGGACCATTACGTGTTCCGGATGCTCTATTCGCAAGGCGTGCCGATGGAGGCGCTGGGGATCGGCGTGGCGCCGGAGGCGCGCGACCCGCGGGCGATCTGGGGGGTGTTCGCCGCGCATTGGCACCTGTTCCTGGGCACGCCGTCGCGCGGCTGGCTGGAGCACACGTTCCGGCACGTGTTCGGGATCGAGGAGGCGCTTTCGCCTGCGACGGCGGGGGCGATCTACGACCGGATCGACGCGGCGCTGGCTGCGCCCGAGTTCCGGCCGCGGGCGATCCTGGAGCGGTTCGGGATCGCGGTGCTGGCGACGACGGACGCAGCACTCGACGATCTTAAGGCGCATGCGGCCTTCGCGGCGGCGGGGCATCCGACGCGGCTGATCCCGACCTTCCGCCCGGACGGGGTGCTGAACCCCGCGATGTCGGGGTTTGCGGCCGACGTGGCGCGGCTGGGCGAGATCGCGGGCGAGGACACGGCGACGATGCCGGGCTATCTCGCGGCGCTGCGCGACCGACGGGCACATTTCCGCGCGCACGGGGCGACGGCGAGCGATCACGACGTGCCGGACCTCGCGACGGAGTGGCTGGGCGCGGCGGAGGCCGAGGCGCTGCTCGGCCGGGCGCTGTCGGGGCGGATCGAGGCGGGGGAGGCGGTGCGGTTCTACAACCACATGCTGGTCGAGATGGCGCAGATGTCGGTGGACGACGGGCTGGTGATGCAGATCCATGCGGGCAATCGCCGCTCGACCAATCGTGTCGTGCTCGACCGCTTCGGCCGCGACATGGGGGCGGACATTCCTCATGCGGCCGATTGGGTGCACGGGCTCGATGCGCTCCTGAACCGGGTGGGCAACGATCCGGCAATGCGGCTCATCGCCTTCACGCTCGACGAGAGCGTCTATGCCCGCGAGCTCGCGCCGATGGCCGGGCACTGGCCTGCGCTCCGGCTCGGGCCGCCCTGGTGGTTCCACGACAGCCCGAACGGCATCGCCCGCTATTTCGATGCGGTCATCGAGACGGCGGGCTACTGGAACCTCGCGGGGTTCAACGACGACACGCGGGCGCTGATGTCGATCCCGGCGCGGCACGACATGTGGCGCCGGTCGGTCGCCCGGCATCTGGCGGGGCAGGTGGACGCGGGGCGGTTCGGGATGGCGGAGGCGGAGCGGCTGGCGCCGCTGCTTGGCGAGGGGCTGGCGCGCGATGCCTATCGGCTGGAAGGTGCGGATGCATAGGGTTCTGGTGCTCGACGTGATCGACCCGGCGGGGATCGAGCTGCTGCGCGGCCGCGAGGACATCGACCTCGTGCATCTGCCCGAGCCGAGTGCGGAGGCCATCGCGCGGGAGCTGCCGGAGGCCTGGGCGCTGCTCCTGCGCGCGCGCAGGCTGGAGCCGGAACACTGGCGCGGCGCGCGCAACCTTGCGCTGGTCGCGCGGCACGGAGTGGGATGCGATAACCTGCCCCTCGCCGAGCTGCATGCGGCCGGCGTCACGGTGGCGATCACCGCGGACGCCAACGCGGTGTCGGTCGCGGAGCATGCGCTGATGATGATGCTGGCGCTGTCGCGCCGGGCGATGGCCTACGACCGGGCGGTGCGCGAGGGGCGCTTTGCCTTCCGCGAGACGCAGGCGGCACGGGACCTCGCGGGCGGCACGCTGCTCATCGTCGGGCTCGGGCGGATCGGGCGCCGGGTGGCCGAGCGGGCGCGGGCCTTCGGGATGGAGGTGCTGGGCCACGATCCGGTCGCAGCCGGCATCGAGGGGGTGGAGCGGGTCGCTGACCTCGACGCGGCGCTGGGCCGGGCGGACGTGGTGACGCTGCACCTGCCGCGCGAGCCGGGGGCGCCGCCGCTCTTGGACGCCGCGCGGCTCGGCCGCTGCAAGGCGGGCGCGATCCTGATCAACGTCGCCCGCGGCGGGCTCGTCGACGAGGCGGCACTGGTCGCGGCGCTCGACGCGGGGCAGATCGGCGGTGCCGGGCTCGACGTCTTCGTCGAGGAGCCGGTGCCCACGGACCATCCGCTGCTCGGGCGCGGCGACGTGCTGCTGTCGCCGCATTCCGCCGCGATGACCCGGCAGGGCGCGCGGCGCATGGCTGTGGACGCGGCCGAGAACATCCTCGCCTCTCTCGACGGGCGGCTCGATCCGTCGATGATCGTGCGTCCCTGAACCCCTGCCGCGAAAGGACAGATCATGCCCATCCCCGACCTCAAGGACCTCTGGCGCCAAGGCCGGCGCTGCGTCAACGGCTGGTGCTCGATCCCGTCGGCCGTCACCGCCGAGATCGCGGCGCTCCAGTCGTTCGACACGCTGACCGTGGATCTCCAGCACGGGCTAATCGATTACCAGAGCGCGCTGGCGATGCTCCAGGCGATGGGTGCGCACCAGGGGCCGAAGCTCGCGCGCGCCCGCTGGAACGAGCCGGGGCTGATCATGGCGCTGCTCGACGCGGGCTTCACCGGCATCATCTGTCCGATGATCAACTCCGGCGAGGAGGCGGCGCGATTCGCGGCCTCCTGCCGCTATGCGCCGCAGGGCGCGCGCTCGTTCGGGCCGACGCGCGCGGCGCTGGTGCATGGGGCGGACTACGTCCAGCACGCCAACGCCCGGATCGCCACGCTCGCGATGATCGAGACCCGCGCGGCGATCGACGCGCTCGACGACATCCTCGCCGTCGAGGGGATCGACGCGGTCTATATCGGGCCGTCGGACCTGTCGATCTCGCTCGGCTATCCGCCCTCGCTCGCACCGACCGACGCCGAGGTACTCGACGCCATCGCCACGATCCGCGACAAGGCCAAGGCCGCGGGCCGCTTCGCCGGCATCCACTGCGGCTCGCCCGAGGGCGTGCGGGCGTGGCTGGACGACGGGTTCGATCTCGCGACGCTGTCGACCGACACGCGGCTCTTCTCGGCTGCGCTCGCGGAGAAGCTCGACGCCTGCCGGCCCGGGCACCAGGCAGGCACGAAGGCGGTCTACTGACCGGCGCGAGCGGAGGGAGAGACTTGAGCGACCGAAGGGTCCACCCCGGCGTCCTGACGGACCTGCTCGCGCAGATCCTGATGCGCGACGGCTGCGAGGCCGCCGAGGCACGGATCGTGGCCGAGCACCTGGTCGACGCGAGCCTCTGCGGCCACGACAGCCACGGGGTGGTGCGCATCCCGCGCTACCACGCCTGGCTTCGGGACGGCGTGATCCGGGCGGGCCAACCGCTTGAGGTGCTGTCCCAGACCGAGGTGCTGGTGCATCTCGACGGCCATTCGGGGATGGGGCAGCGGCTCGCGGGCGAGGCTGTGGCGCTCGGCATCGGCAAGGCGCGCGCGCAGGGGGTCGGGGTCGTGGCGCTGCGCCGGGCGGGGCATATCGGCCGCGTCGGCGCCTACGCGGAGCAGGCATGTGCGGCGGGGCTCGTGAGCCTGCATTTCGTCAACGTGGCGGGATCGCGGCTCGTCGCGCCGTTCGGGTCGCGGGGCCGGGCGATCTCGACGGCGCCGGTCACGATCGGGGTGCCGAACCCCGGCGGCGACGACTTCATCCTCGATTTCGCCACCTCGCTCGTCGCCGAGGGCAAGGCGCTGGTGGCGAGCCGCGGAGGGGCGCCGCTGCCAGAGGACGCGCTGATCGACGGCGCGGGACGGACTACGGGCGAGCCGCGGGCGCTCTATGGGGCGACGCTCGACACCGCGGTGCCGGACGCGCGCGCCGGCCCGGGGGCGCTGAGGGCGATGGGGGCGCACAAGGGGTCGGGGCTCGCGCTCGCTTGCGAGCTGCTGGGCGGCGCGTTGACGGGGAATGGCACCAACGGGGCAGGGGAGCGGCCGTTCGGCAATGGGCTTCTGTCGATCTTCGTCGATCCCGCCCTGCTCGACGACCTGGGCGGGTTTGCGGCGGAGGTGGCGGACTACATCGGCTTCATCCGGGCCTCGCCGCCGGCGGAGGGGCACGAGGCGGTGCTGATCCCCGGCGACAAGGAGCGCGCGACCCGAAGGCTGCGCCTTGAGAGCGGTCTGCCGGTGCCGACCGGGGTGCTCGAGGAGATCATGAGCCTCGCGCGGGTGCTGGGGGTGGAGGTCGATGCGGCGGCGCTCGATCCGCTGGGGCGGGGGCCGCCGGCGGGTTGAGGCGGCTCGCCTTGGGAGGCGTCCCGTGGTGTCGCACTTCGCGACATTGAATGGGCTATTGAAAAGATTGGAGAAGTTACGGCGTTTTTACGTCTTGTTAAGACTAGGCGAAACCGTGCCGAGTTGCCTAAGCCACGGCGATCCAGCCGCGCCGCGAGGGGCGGAGGGCAGGGCCTCGGCCCGCATCTTTCGCTTCGAGCCGATGCGGACCTGTCCGGGGGCGCGACCGGAGCCGGGCGTGCGCCTGCCCGGGGGATGGCGCGAGCCGCGCTCGTGCTAGGCGCTTTATGGTTGCCAGGTACATCTTCCGGTCGAACGGCATGCACGCGCTGCAAGAGCGCCGGCCCGCCCGGACGGGCAGGCGCTCGCCCGGCGCCTTCGGCTTGATTCCGGGCGTACCAGCGCCCCGCATTCGTCCACGATGGCCGACGTGCGAACCGAGACACTGCGGGCCGGCGTTCGTCCATGCTGATCGCGGCTTCGGCCGTGGGATCGGGGCAGCTGGCGCGTTGGGCAAGCGGGGCGAGATGGCTCAATCCCGTCTCGGGCTTGGCAGGGCGCGTCACAGGGTCCAGATGTGAGGCGAACACAGCAAAGGCTCTCCCATGCGCATCTCAGTCCTCGACCTCGCGCCGATCCCCGAAGGCGGCACCGCGCGCGACGCCATCCAGAACAGCGTCGATCTCGCGCGCCATGCCGAGGCCTGGGGGTATCACCGCTTCTGGCTGGCGGAGCATCACAACATGCCCGGCATCGCCAGCGCCGCGACCGCGGTGATGATCGGCCATGTCGCGGAGGCGACGCGGACGATCCGGGTCGGCGCCGGGGGCATCATGCTGCCGAACCACGCGCCTCTGGTGATCGCCGAGCAGTTCGGGACGCTGGCTACGATCCACGGCGACCGGATCGACCTCGGCTTGGGGCGGGCGCCGGGCACCGACATGGCCACGGCGCGGGCTCTGCGCCGCGGCATGAAGGCAGGCGACGCCTTTCCGCACGACGTGCTGGAGCTGATTGGCTATCTCGGCGAGCCCGCACCCGAGACGCGGCTGCGCGCCATTCCCGGGGCGGGGACCAAGGTGCCTGTCTGGATCCTCGGCTCGAGCCTCTACGGCGCACAGCTCGCCGCGCATCTGG
Source organism: Rhodobacterales bacterium (assembly GCA_038214855.1). Classification (GTDB taxonomy): domain Bacteria; phylum Pseudomonadota; class Alphaproteobacteria; order Rhodobacterales; family Rhodobacteraceae; genus Amaricoccus. The sequence goes on from JBBQRM010000110.1 coordinate 7,779, forward strand.
GGCTGCCCTATGCCTTTGCCTCGCATTTCGCGCCAGCGGCGCTGGACGAGGCGGTGGATGTGTACCGCCGGAGCTTTCGCCCGTCGGAGGCGCTGGCGCGGCCGCATTTCATGCTGGCGGCCAACGTATTTGCCGCGGACACCGACGCGGAAGGCGCGCGCCTGCGCACCTCGATGCAGCTCGCCTTCGCGCGGCTGCGCAGCGGACGGCCGGGCCCGCTGCCACGGCCGGTGGACGACATCGCCGCGCATCTCGATCCGGGGCTGAGGGCCGGGGTCGATCAGGCGCTCAGCGTTTCGGCCACCGGTTCGCCGGAGACGGTGCGCCGCGAGCTCGGGGCGCTCGTCGCGCGCTACGCGCCCGACGAGATGATCCTGACGGGGCAGATCCACGACCATGCCGCGCGGCTGCGCTCGTTCGAGATCGCGGCGGAGGCTGTGCGCGAGCTGGCCCAGCCCGCGCTCGCGGGCTGAGCGTCGATGCAAACTTCGCTGGACCGGGGTTGCACGCAGCCGGCCCGTCCTGCCCGGCGGTAGCGCCGGGGGGGCGCCCGGCCCCCCCCCCG